>NZ_JBHUMO010000014.1:0-16925 GCF_042685105.1 Enterococcus camelliae
CGGTATCCCGTATCTCAGGCAAGAAGAAACTACATTTGGGTCAAAGGGTTTTAAGTCCGTAAGGACTCAGAACCCCGCAACTTAAGTCGTGGGAGGTTCAGAATGATATCAAAACTATTGTCTGCGAAGGGAAGGTTTAGGGCGTTTCCCTTTTTTAGTTCAATAAATGAATCAAGCTTCGCCTCTTGTACTCGTTTTTTAGCAATGGCTAAGGCGCGCTCATCCAAATCAATTCCAATAATTTGACAATGAAACGTTTGTGCTAGTTCAATGGCAGTTGTTCCCTGATTACAGGCCACCTCGAGCACCTGAGCATCTTTAGTGAATGTACCTTGTTCAATTAACCAATTTGTTGCGACAACACCACCTGGTCTTAAGCGTTTTTTGCCCAACTTTGCTAAAAATGTATGCCCGAGCTCCTTTTTCGTTTGGTTCAATTATGCCCCTCCTCATAACGATAATGATAATCATTCTCATTTATTACAAAAGATTCCTTCATGAATATCAATAAGGGAATCTCCTATAGAAATAAACAGTATCACGAAGTTTAATATGTCTTGACACCTTTGCGTATTACCATTACAATACGCTTATCAAAGTGTCTTGACACATTAGGGAGAAGAAACATGAAAAATAATCGGGTTCGTCAATTAACCATCTCTGCTTTACTGATAGCTATGGGGATTTTGATTCCCATGGTCATGCCCAAAATTGTTATTGGACCAGCGTCTTTTACATTAGCTAGTCACGTGCCGCTCATGATTGCGATGTTCTTTTCGCCAGGAATGGCAGTAGCCGTGGCTCTCGGAACAGCTTTCGGTTTTCTATTAACCACCCCAATCATTATTGCCGCGCGGGCGTTATCACATGTTGTTTTTGCTGTTCTGGGTGCATGGTATTTAAAGAAAAATCCTGAGATTGTATTACACAAAGGGGCTTTTCAAATTTATAACCTTGTGATTGCCTTGATTCATACGTTGGTGGAAATCATCGTAGTTTGGCTCTTTTTTGCAACAGGTCATGCCGCGGGTGCGACAGTGGACGGCAATTTTTACGTCTTTTTATTTGGCTTGATGGGTATCGGGGGCATGATTCATAGTTTTGTGGATTACAACATCGCGCTTTTTGTTGTGACAAGCATTAGCAAAATCGTTGCCATTCCAGTCTTTCAAAAAGCAAAACAAGCCGTGCAAAAATCGTAAACTATATCAAAAAAACAGCATGAAGGGTAATACGCCAAATTTTCTTATCACTTTTGGTATACTAAAGAAAAGTGAGTTGAAATGAAAGGTGGAATTCGAATGTACCAAATTATCACCGATGCGTGTTGTGATTTACCGGCCAAAGCGCTTGACCAGTTAGGGGTTGCCTATATCCCAATGACAATCGAGTTGGATGGCAAGGACTATGTCGACGATTTAGGGCAAACATTTGATTATCAATGGTTCTTAGAAAACTTAAAAGAAAACAAGCAACCAACTACTTCACAAATTAATGTAGGTCAATATATGATGGCCTTTAAACCCTATGTAGCGAAGCGGATGCCACTTCTATATTTGGCCTTTTCTTCGGGTTTAAGTGGCTCCTATAATAGTGCGATGCAAGCCATCGCGTTGATCAAAGAAGAAGTTCCAGACGCAGAAATTTATTGTGTTGATACAAAAGCAGCCAGTTTAGGGCAAGGCATGCTGGTCGTGCAAGCCGCAACCCTCCAAAAAGAAGGGCAATCCATCCAAGAGGTCATCCAGTGGGTAGAGACAGCCAAAAATCATTTGCGCTCATGGGTAACAGTCGATGATTTGAATCATTTAGAACGTGGTGGTCGGATTTCGAAAACTGCCGCAACCATTGGTGGGCTTTTAAACATTAAACCAATCATTCATATGGATGCTGAGGGAAAATTACAAAATGTGGGCAAAGCCCGTGGACGGAAAAAGGCACTGCAAACCTTACTTAATGAAACCGAACGGAATTTAGATCAAACCATTTTAAACCAATTTTACCTTTCGCATAGTGGGGATGAAGCAAGTGTGACCGAGGTGGTGAACCAATTGCAACAAAGGTACCCCAATACGCCAATTACCCGCTATCCGCTTGGACCAACCATTGCAAGCCACACTGGGTATGGCTGCATTGCTCTATTTTCAATGGGCAGCCAGGAACGTTAGCCCTTTTGGCCTTCAGTTAGCTCCATCAAAGTAGAACAAGAAACGGAATTGTTTTGCCAATGAATCTGTGCTATAGTTGGCGCGTGGGTTTCCCACAAATAAAATCAGAGTAGAAAATAAAGCGTCAAGTGCTGGAAAGATGGGATGTTGCTTTCTGGACGAAGGAATTCGCTTCCGCGGTTTTATTTTCGCATTCGCTGCATATTTGATGTAGCAACTCTTAAAGGAGATGCTTCGTATGAAACAAAAAATAACCACGCGCATGATTGCCACGATGGGGCTATTAGTCGCTCTGCAAGTGGTCCTTTCGCAAGTGTTAGGGATTGAAACACAGTACCTACGTTTATCTTTTTCATTTGTGCCCACGATTATCATGGGCATGCTGTTCGGTCCATTATGGGCAGGCATTGGGTGCGTATTGGCTGATTTTCTGGGGATGGCGCTATTTCCAAAAGCGGCTTTCTTTTTTGGGTTCACCATTAATGCATTTATTGGTGGGCTAATCTACGGTTATTTCTTCTACAAAAAAGAAATTTCTTGGAAAAATGCCATTGGTTGCGCCTTAGCAACAACGATAGTAATCAGCCTCATTTTAACACCAATCTGGTTATCCATGATGTACAACCAACCACTTTTTAGTTGGGTGATTTGGGCACCAAGACTGATTAAAACGGTCATTATGTTGCCAATCCAAGCCATCTTAAACTACATGGTCGGTCGCATGATACCCTTGCAAAAGCTCATCAAACGCGTATCAGTATAAATCCTAAAAACATGCACCCTCTCCTGTTACATCCGCAGGAAAGGGTGCTTTATTTTCACAAAAAAGCACATCAAGAAAAACGTTTCTATTGATTAATAGAACGAAAAATGAAAAAAAACTAAAAGAAACCGTTTGCTTTTTCTTCATATACGCGTTATACTTCTTTTTGTAGAAACGTTTCACTAAAATTAGGGAGGAACATAAGAATGAAGTTTAGTAAAAAAATTGCCTTATTGGGTGCGAGTGCCTTGTTTTCGTTGGGTGTGTTAGCGGCTTGTGGAAACAATTCAAAAAGCGATAGCGAAAGCAAAGAATTGACGTTTTGGTACATGGGCGATGGCGATCAAGGAATTAAGCCAATCATTGATGATTTTACAAAAGAGACAGGAATTAAAGTAAAAATTCAAAGTATTCCATGGAGTTCATCAAGAGACAAATTATTAACAGCAGTCGCCTCAAAAAGTGGTCCTGACGTGGTACAAATGGGGACATCTTATATGAGTGAATTTGTCGATGCTGGGGCATTAGTGGATCTTTCAGACAAAATCAAAGACAACGATGTGTTAAAGACAAGTAATTTCTTTGATGGTTCTGTGGCCACTACTGAATTTGATGGCAAGTACTACGCTGTGCCATGGTATACCGAAACGCGGGCACTATACTATCGTTCTGATTTATTGAAATCGGTTGGTTACAATGAAGCTCCTAAGACATGGGAAGAACTAGCTGATGCAGCGAAAAAACTAGCCGCACGTGGGGAAGGGAAATATGGATTTAACGTTGATGCGGCCGAACCAACTTTTGGCTTTATGTTTGCTCGTCAAAATGGTTCAGAACTCTTTAGCAAAAAGAATGAACCCCTGTTCAATAAACCCGCAATGGTGGATGCAGTCAAATACCTTGATAGCATGATTAAAGACGGTTCTGCCCCAAGCACCAATTTAGGCTTGGATATTGGCCAAAGCTTTGGTGGTGAAGGGATTGTGCCAATGTTTATTAGTGGACCTTGGATGATTAATTCAATTAAAGATGCTGCGCCTGATATTGATGGAAAATGGAATGTAGCGGAATTACCTTCAGGAAAAGATGGAAACACATCTATTACCGGTGGAGCAAACTTAGCTGTCTTTAGTAGTTCGAAGAAACAAGATGATGCAGTTAAATTGATTGAGTTTTTATCAAAACCAGATAACCAAACCAAATTCTTCGAAAGTACCAACTCATTACCAACGAACAAAGATGCTTGGAAAAATGATACGTTTACAAGCGACAAAATGATTTCAGTATTCGGAAAACAATTGGAAAATTCGCAACCAGTTCCTGCTTTAAAACAATGGGATGAAATTGCCCAAAACTACTTAAAACAATGGGAACAAATTGTTTCGAATGGAAAAGATGTCCAAAAAGCAATGGATGAATTAAATACCGAAACCGAAACACTTTTGAAAAAATAAAAAATGAAGCTTGACAGTTTGCAAGCGATGCATTGGCAATAATTATTCCGAACGATCAATCATTGCAAGTCAATGGTTGGTTGTTCGGATCGTTATGTTTGCATCTTATTTGAAAAAGCGAACGTTTCTTTGTTTGTTACCCATATGGAGGAGGAACAACCCATGAAAAAAACCAAAGCACCTTATTTTTTCATTGCGCCAGCCGTGATTTTATTATTGATTTTTTCAATCATCCCTATTTTTCTTGCATTAATCATTAGTTTTACTGACATGAGTTTAGCAGGATTGGCGGATTATTCACGAATCAAATTTGTCGGTCTGGAAAATTACATAAATATTTTTAGTGACAAAACATTTGGTCAAGCAATTTTTAATACAGGGTACTACGTTGTGATTGGCGTACCTCTAGTTATTCTTATTTCATTGGCTTTGGCAATCATGATTAATTTTGGCGAAAATAAATTCTTTCAATTTATGCGTTTGGTCTTTTATAGCCCATCCATTACCAATACTGTAGCCATTGCAGTGGTCTGGATGTACTTATACAATCCAACAATTGGGTTGTTGAATCACCTGCTATCCTATTTAAATATTGGCCCAATTCTCTGGCTGACCGATGCAGGAACAGCTAAAATTTCCCTCATCATTATTGCTGTTTGGAAAGCAATTGGCTTGAATATGTTGATTTTTTTAGCGGCTATCCAGGGAATTCCAAAAGTTTATTATGAAGCGGCTGAAATAGATGGAGCCAATAAATGGTACCAAATTACACGAATCACGATTCCTTTGTTACGCTTTTCGATCTTTTTCGTGACAGTGACCACGTTAATCGGTTGGTTCCAATTTTTCGAAGAACCTTTTGTTATGACGAAAGGTGGCCCATTAGATAGTACGCTCTCAGTTGCTTTATTCATCTATCAAAATGGTTTCCAATATAGTAAATTTGGCTACGCTGCAGCGGGATCATTCGTCCTGTTTATCGCTATTATCATAGTGACAAGCATTCAAATGAAGCTACAAACACGTCAAAAAGACAGTGGAATGTAAGGAGGATACAACATGAGTTATCAAAAATCACAGATGAGTTTTAAAGTATTTATCGGAGTGATGCTAGCTGTCTTAGGAATTCTAACTTTTTTTCCGTTCTTATGGATGATTTTTTCTTCCTTGAAGACCAATGCGGAAATTAGTCAAATGGTGCCAACGTTGCTACCTAAAAATCCAACCTTGAATAACTTTAAAGAATTATTCGAACGACTAAACTTTGGTATCTATTTAAAAAATACCTTGATTGTTACGCTGTTTTCCTTTTTGGGTCTATTTTTAAATGCGATGGCAGGTTATGGTTTTTCAAAATATGACTTTAAAGGAAAGCACGGCTTATTTTTACTTGTCTTAGCTACTATGATGATTCCTGGTCAAGTGACGATGATTCCAGTGTATTTGATTTTAAACAGTGTCGGTTTAACCAATACCTTGATGGGAATCGTGTTACCGGGCTTAGCGGGTGCGTTTGGTATTTTTCTTTTTCGTCAGTTTATGAGCACGATTTCGGATGAATTGTTGGAAGCTGCTCGCTTAGATGGTGCGAATGAATGGTATATTTTCTTTCGAATTGTGCTACCGTTGACGCGACCAATTTTGGCCGTTCAGGGTATTCTGACCTTTATCGGCGGCTGGAATTCGTTCCTATGGCCATTAATTATCGCCAATGATGAAAAGTATTACACCTTGTCGGTAGGTCTCCAATTATTACAAGGCCAACATGGGACAGATTATTCCCTTCAAATGGCGGGAGCGACATTTATGGTCGTGCCAATCTTGATTGTTTTCATGATTTTCCAAAAATATATTTTACAAGGTTTCAACGTTTCAGGAATCAAATAAGTGCGAAGAAAAGAGTGAAGGAATGGAAGCAGAAAAACTAAACGAATTATTGCGTCAAATGACGTTAGAAGAAAAAGTCGATCAATTGTTACAATTGGCTGCCGATTTCTATTCAGAAAAAGCTGAGGCTAAAACGGGTCCCATGGCGGATTTGGCGATTTCAGACACCACGGTGAATCAGGCAGGAACAACGTTAGGGGTTTCTGGAGCGAAAGAAGCCATTCGAGTCCAAACCAATTATATGAAAAAAAATCGTCTGGGCATTCCCACCCTTCTGATGGCCGACATTATTCATGGCTTTCGAACCATTTTTCCAATTCCATTGGCACTTGGAAGTAGTTGGAGCTTAGCAGCGGCCGAAAGAATGGCAAGTGTTTCAGCGAAAGAAGCAGCGGTCTCTGGCTTACATGTGACGTTTTCACCCATGGTAGATCTAGTACGCGATCCTCGCTGGGGACGTGTGATGGAATCAACAGGAGAAGATGCCTTTTTAAATGCCCGCTTTGCAGAGGCGTTTGTCAAAGGCTATCAAGGAACAGATTTAGCCAATGATTTCTTCCGTGTTGCGGCTTGTGTCAAACATTTTGCAGCTTACGGTGCGGCAATTGCCGGTCGGGATTACAATACGGTGAATATGTCTGAGCGCCAACTACGTGATCAGTATTTACCTGGTTATAAGGCTGCCTTAGATGCTGGAGCAAAACTAGTCATGACTTCTTTCAATACAGTGGATGGGATTCCAGCCACAGGAAATGAATGGTTGTTTAAACAAGTTTTGCGTAACGAATTTGGATTTGATGGGGTAGTTATTTCCGATTGGGGTGCTGTGAAGGAAATGATTCCACATGGGGTGGCTGCTAATGAAAAAGAAGCGGCACAATTGGCGATGAATGCAACCGTTGATATCGAAATGATGACCACTTGTTATAGTCATTATTTAGCAGAATTGATTGCTGAAGGAAAGATTAAGGAAGCACAGTTAGACGAGGCGGTCTTACGTATTTTGACATTGAAAAATGAATTAGGCCTATTTGAACATCCCTTCAGAGGAGCGAATGAAGAGCTAGAAGCGCAACATGTGCTGTCAAAAGAACATCGTCAGGCTGCTCGTGAAGTCGCGCAACAATCCATTGTATTGTTGAAAAATGAGCAAGAAGTATTGCCATTAAAATCAGAGTTGACGATCGGCATCATCGGTCCGGCCGCTTCTTCGCAAGACATTCTAGGAGCGTGGTCTTGGCAAGGAAGACAAGCAGAAGCTACTTCGCTTACAGTGGGTGCGCGTCATTATAGCAAACAATTGCATATTGCCAAAGAACCATGTGACTATTTCCAACCAAGTGAAGCGGCACTTGAGGAAGCAACACACATCGCTCGAACCGTTGATGTGGTGATTTTGGCATTAGGTGAAACGGAATGGATGAGTGGCGAAGCAGCAAGTCGCAGTGACATTCGCCTGCCAGAAGGTCAGCTACAGTTCTTTGATGCCATTCGATCGGTGGCCAAAAAACTTGTGGTGACATTGTACAACGGAAGACCGTTGGATTTAGAAGCGATTCAGGCAGCCGATGCCATTGTTGAAGCGTGGTTTCCTGGAACAGAAGGGGGCCAAGCCTTAGCCGATATTCTTTGGGGAGCAGTGAACCCATCTGCGCGTTTAAGCATGTCATTTCCAACAACAGTCGGACAAGTACCGATTTATTACAATGTGGAAAATACTGGTCGTCCCTATGAATCAAACCCAGATGAAAAATATGTCTCCAAATATTTAGATACATCTAACTATGCGCGGTATCCATTTGGATATGGATTAAGCTACGGTACGGTTCGTTATCAAAAGCTGCAATTGTCTAGTACCAAGCTAAGCGCGGGCCAATCACTTCGGGCATCTATAGATGTTGTCAATGAATCTACCTATGAACGGACAGAAACAGTCCAATTGTATCTTCGGGATGTTGTGGCAATGGTCGCACGCCCAATCAAAGAACTAAAAGGCTTTAAACAAATTCAATTGCAAGCACATGAGACGAAAACTGTTTCATTTGAAGTGACCGAAGCGTTGTTACGCTATGTGCATCCGAATCAGCAATGGGGCAGTGATCCAGGTGAATTCGAATTATGGATTGGGCCTAACAGTGCGACGGGAGTAAATGCTACATTTCAACTCGTATAAAGAAACTATTTCGAAAGAAGGTTTGCCAAACAACTATGATTACATTACATTCTAAGCAACTAACGGCTTCATTTTTAGAAACCGGGGAACTTTATCAATTGACAAATGGTGCCATCATGGTAAACCAACTCCATGGAAATCCCCTTGATGGTAGCATCACGCAACTATATTTACGAGTGAAAACGACCCATCAAACAGCTGTTGCACCACTAATTGGTAGTACAGCCAATAGCGTGTTTCATCGATTTATCGATCGATGTGTTTGGTCAGGTATATTTACCGGAGTAACTTATCAAGTAACGTTCCAATTAGGAGAAGAAAATCAATGGTATTGGACCGTCGAATTTTCAGGAAATGGGGAAGAAGTAACCCTTTTCGCTGGGCATGATTTGGGTAATGCGCTAGTAGGAGCTGTTAAAGCGAATGAAGCCTATGTTTCCCAATATGTTGATCATTTTGTAACCAAGGAAGATGAGCATATCACGATTACCTCACGTCAAAATCAACCACAAAACAATCAGTTTCCAGTGGTTGAGTTAGGAAGCTTTGCTCCGCTCGTTGGTTATGCGACAGATGGGTATCAATTTTTTGGGAAAACTTACAAAAAAACGAATAAACCAGAAGCTCTGCAACAGGAAATTCTTCCAAACGAAGTCTATCAATATGAATTTGCCTATATTGCGTTGCAAACCAAAGCAATCAAAGCAACTGCTGAAAATCAAACAGTGGTCTTCTATGGTGTAGCAATTGCCAATCATCCGACTGCAGTGACGCAACCAATTGTATCGTTGACGCATGTAGCACAAGATTACGCATGGGCGAATGAGAAAAAAGAAACCGCCCAAATAGCTCAATTAACAATGGTTCATACACTAGGTACACCAATTGTCGGACGTCCGTTTACCGAACAGGAGTTGTGTGAACGATTCCCAGAACAAGAACAAGTGGAAAAAGTAGGGAATACCACCTATTCATTCTTCACCAAAAACAATCGCCATGTAGTGGTGCAAGCCAAAGAATGCGAGATGGAACGGGCAACTGGCCATATTCTTTTAGGAGGATTAGATCTGGAAGTTGCACATCCTGTGATGAGCACCACCCTTTATATGTATGGGATTTTTAATTCCCAAATTGTTTTAGGCAATACATCCATGAATAAATTGCTCTCAAATAGTCGCAACGCGCTAAATGTATTGAAACAATCGGGTCAACGAATCTATCTGCAAGAACAAGAAAAATGGTCATTGTTGACCATGCCGTCTGCATTTGAAATGGGCTTAAACTCTGGAACTTGGTATTATCAATTGGCAGATGACTGTTTGATTGTAACGACCTATAGTCGGCGAGATAGCCATGAAATTATCACCACCATACATTCCGAACAAGGCAAACGCTATAATTTCGCAGTGACTAACCAATTTTTAATGAATGATGACGATGAACACCCAACCTATAATCAGCATGTAAACGGTCAGAAAGTAACGCTGACACCTACAGAAGAATCAGCAATTTACGCAATTTATCCGGAGTTAACCTATCAACTCACCCTAGACAAACCCTTTCGATTAACGAATGAATCGTTATTCGGCTGTCTAGCGGAGCAACCAGTTTTAACGACCTTTGTGGTAGAAAATCAAAGTCAGTTGGCTCTGTCAATTAAAGGTCGCTTGCATTCATCAGAATCACTGCTATTGACAGAAAGCCTGACGATTAATGAGGAAGAGCAAGCTTTTGGAGAAGCATTTGATACGTTAACCAACCAGTTTCATTTAACACATCCTCAGGTGGATGTTACGAGTATGAACCAATTAATTCGCTGGTATACGCACAATATGCTTGTTCATTACTTGTCTCCGCATGGACTAGAGCAATATGGGGGAGCCGCATGGGGAACCCGTGACGTATCACAAGGCCCAACCGAATTTTTCTTGGCAATGAACCAATACGATGTCGTTGAATCAATTATCACCCATATTTTTGAAAATCAATTTGAAGATGACGGCAATTGGCCACAATGGTTTATGTTTGATGGCTACGAAAAACAAAAAGCTGATGAAAGTCACGGCGATGTGATTGTCTGGCCAATGAAAGTGGTCACAGATTATCTGGAAAAATCTGGAAACTTTAGTATACTTAAGAAAAAGATACCGTATACGGACCGCAAAACTTTTGCGAAAACAACCCAAACAGCGACTTTGTTTGAACACCTAAAAAAAGAAATCCACTATATCCAGACCCATTTTCTAAAAGGAACGTATCTATCTTGTTACGGCGATGGCGATTGGGATGACACGCTGCAACCCTATGATAGTCGTTTGAAAAAGAATATGGCTAGCACATGGACAGTTGCCTTAACGTATCAAGTAATCAATAAATTAGGAAACTTGTTGAAACCAACAGATCAATCCTTCGCAACTGAACTACTGACGCTTGCGCAAAAAATCCAAGCTGATTTCAATAAGTACATGCTAAGTGCTGGAACGTTGCCAGGATTCGTCTACATGGATTCACCTGAAAAAGTCGAGTGGATGATTCATCCTACCGATCAGAAAACAGGGATTCATTATCGCCTGTTGCCAATGACGCGAAGTATGATTGCCGAATTACTTTCACCAGAACAAATGCAAGAACATTTGGCTATTATCAAAAAACAATTGTTCTTTCCAGATGGCGTACGTTTAATGAATCGCCCCGCACATTACCAAGGTGGGGTTAGCGTGCATTTCAAACGGGCCGAACAAGCTGCAAACTTCGGCCGTGAAATTGGATTGCAATATGTCCATGCACACATTCGTTTTTCAGAAGCCATGGCTAAGATTGGTGAAAAGAATGAGACATGGAGAGCACTCAATACCATCAATCCTATTCAATTGCAGACGCGTGTGCCGAATGCATCGTTACGCCAAGCAAATGCCTATTTTAGCAGTTCAGATGGTGATTTTCCCACTCGTTATGCTGCCCAAGAGCAATTTGATAAATTGAAAACAGGGGCAGTCAATGTTAAGGGAGGTTGGCGTATTTATTCAAGCGGACCCGGAATTTATGTCAATCAATTGATTTCGGCTATTTTAGGAATTCGGGCCTTCCATGATCGCTATGTATTTGATCCGGTCTTACCAGATGAACTCGATGGATTAAGCTGTGCATTTCAATTGAACAAAACACCAGTTGAAATTGTCTTCCACTTAAATCAAACAGAACGGAAAGTATGTCTGGATGGCGTTGAGGTACCATTTGAGGAAGAAGCCAACCGGTACCGCCCAGGTGGATTAGTCATTCAAGCAAATGCAGTTCATTCAAGACTTCATGAGGGAAGTCGGATTGATGTGTATAGTCAATAAAAAAGGAAAGGAGAAGCCATGGTAGGAATTAAAGATATTGCCAAAGCAGCAGGAGTATCGATTTCAACCGTATCCTATGCATTAAATGGCAATCCCAAAATCACGGATGAAACACGCGCAAAGATTATGAAGCTAGCTGAGGAAATGAACTACGTACCCAACATGGCTGCTCGTACCTTAAAACGGCAACAAACCAATATTATTGGTGTTTATTTGACCGATTATGCAGGGAGCTTTTATGGAGAACTGTTAGATGGCATCAAACGCGGTCTTGAATTTCATGGCTATGAGATGATTGTCTGTAGTGGCAAAAAGTCACAACTATTTATTCCCGAAAAAATGGTCGATGGCGCGATTGTTCTTGATTGGACATTTGATAGTGAGCAAATTTTAAAATTTGCCCATCATGGGCATAAGCTCGTTGTACTCGATCGCGAAATTGAACACGCCAATATTCGGAAAGTCTTATTAGATAATGCGGGTGGGACCAGTTTGGCAATCGAACAATTTGCCAAGTTGCGCCCAGAAAAGCTGTACCTTATTTCCGGTCCAACCAAAGGCTATGATAGTCAAAAAAGGTTGGTTACAAGTGAAAAAGAATTGAACCTATACACGATTCCTTATGAAATTATTGCTGGGAATTTTACAGAATCATCAGGATATGAGGCTGGTGAAAAAATTATGAAACAACAACCGCAACTCCCAATCCACATTTTCTCATTTAACGATGAAATGGCCGTTGGATTGTATAAATATTTTAAAGGGACCAATCTAAAAATTGGCAAAGATGTGTCCATCATCGGTTTTGATAATATCGAAATTGGCAAGTATTTGCGCCCACCATTAGCCACTATTTCCTATTCAAAACACCGTTGGGGCATGTTAGCAGCCAAAAAAGTGGTTCAATTACTTCAGGATGAGGCAACCGAATCGGAATTAATTTATACCACGTTTGTCCGTCGAGATTCATTTTTAGGAAAAGAGGGATAGTGATGGCTATCAGTCGGATGAATTTTCGCTCCGAAGTATTAGGCAAAGGAACAGCGGTTACTGTCTATTTGCCAGACGAAAAACAAGCAAAGATGCCTGTGCTCTATCTTCTTCATGGGAAGTCAGATGATTGCAATGCTTGGCTAAATGCCACCTCTCTTGAGCGCTACGCTAGCCAATACCCCTTTTGCATTGTCATGCCTCAAGTTGAATTGAGTTATTACACGGATATGGTTTATGGTGACCGTTACTGGACCTTTCTTACGGAAGAGCTTCCCAATAAAATGCACCAATGGTTTCAATTAAAAACAGAGGCGAATCAACATTTTTTAGCTGGTCTATCCATGGGCGGGTATGGCGCCTTTAAATGGGCACTACGAAAACCAAATGAATTTCGGGCAGTGGCATCATTATCAGGTGCACTGGATGTGGTATCGTTATGGGAAAAAGATGCTCAAAGAGACCATGAGTTTTCATTAATTTTTGGTACGAAAGCAGCTCTCAAGCAGAGTACCAACGACTTATTATTCTTGTTAGACAAGCAAGCTGCTAACAGAACCACCTTTTTCCAATATTGTGGAACGGAAGACTTTCTCTACCTAGAAAACCAAACCTTTCGCAAACAAGCGCAACAAGTATTGGAAAACTATGTCTACAAGGAAGGCCCAGGTGCTCACACTTGGGAATATTGGGATGCAACGATTCAAGAAGTATTGCGACAGTTTTTTCGCTTGCTTAACGAGTAATCCCCACCCTTAAGAGAAAAATAAACTGACAAGTATGCAATGAACAAGAAAAATTGTTCGTTGCATGCTTTTTTGTATCTAAGGGAATTCACTATATTTTACGAACTTGGTGAAACCCAATTGAATTGTTGCAAGAAGCGTTCTATTCTTAACTTGTGAATAAAATCATTATCTAGCTGTCGTTAGTAAGCAACCAGATAAGATTTGGGAGCAAAGAAAGGCTGTGTCGTGAATGTCTGAGCAAAAAATTCCTTCTGTTTCAACAACGAGTCAAAACAAACTAGAAAGTCGCAGTGTCAAAGGAATGGGAACGGTTATTACCTTAACTGTTTATTGCAAAGAACCGAAAGCTATCCTCGATTGGTTGGAAAAGAAACTAAAAGAATATGAACAACGATTTAGTGCCAATGATGACCATTCCGAACTAATGGCTATCAATCGAGCAGCTGGACAAACTGCTGTCAAAGTTCACCCAGAACTATTTGAGCTTATTCAAATAGGTAAGGAACAAAGTATAGCAGCACCTGATTTATTAAATATCGCGATTGGCCCGTTGATTCAGACTTGGCGGATAGGGTTTCAAGATGCCCATGTACCATCAAAAGAACAAATTACGCGAGCGTTATCATTAATTGATCCTTTAGCAATTGAATTGAACGCGGCACAACAAAGCGTTTTTTTAAGAAAAAAGGGCATGAAAATTGATTTGGGAGCATTGGCAAAAGGATACATTGGCGACTGTTTGGTTTCCGAACTAAAAAGAAAACAAGTAAAAGCGGGGTTAATAAATTTAGGTGGCAATGTCGTTGTGTTTGGTCCTTGCCCATTACATGCAGATGGCCTTTGGAAAATTGGAATCCGTGATCCAAAAGGAAAGCGAGAGGAATGCCTAACCATTCTGAACTGTTCAGAAGGTTCTGTGGTAACCTCAGGCATTTACGAACGAGTCTTGACACTTTCTGGCCATCGCTATACCCATATTTTTGATAGTCGAACAGGGTATCCTGTTGAAACGGATATTGATAGTTTGACGATTGTAACGAAACAATCCCTTATGGGGGAAATTTGGACCACCCGTCTCTTTGGCTATCGTGCCGAAAAAATCCAACAGATTATGCAACAAAAAAATTTGGAAGGAGTGATTGTTAAGCAAAATGGTCAAGTTTGGCTGTCAAGTGGAGCAAAGTGTGCACAAAGCGCAATCAATTGAGAGGGAACATTTTTGTTAAATGCAGAAGAACAAGTGAAGAAAGGATGAAAAAAATGTATAACTTTATTGGAATTGTAGGAACGAATTCAGAACAATCA
Source organism: Enterococcus camelliae (assembly GCF_042685105.1). Taxonomy (NCBI): domain Bacteria; kingdom Bacillati; phylum Bacillota; class Bacilli; order Lactobacillales; family Enterococcaceae; genus Enterococcus; species Enterococcus camelliae. Next base: position 14,831 of record NZ_JBHUMO010000014.1, read on the forward strand.
ACAAATCGGACATTATTACAGTTTATGCAAAAACATTTTAAAAAAGACGCCAAAATTGAACTTCTTGAAATTGGTGACCTACCTATGTTTAATAAACCCAGTGATAAGAAAATACCAGCAAGAGCAACTGAATTAGCTACCAAAATTGACCAAGCAGATGGCATTATCATTAGCACACCGGAGTACGATCATGCAGTACCCGCCGTTTTGGTCAATGCTCTTCACTGGTTATCTTATGGCGTATTCCCATTTGTCGATCAACCAGTCATGATTACGGGTGCATCCTATGGTACATTGGGTTCATCTCGGGCTCAGGCACAATTACGGCAAATCTTAGATTCACCTGAATTAAAGGCACGTATTATGCCTAGCTCTGATTATTTGTTAGCTCATTCGCTCCAAGCCTTTGATCAAGAAGGGAATTTGATTCATTCGGACGACCTTGCACGTTTAGATGAATTATTTGATGATTTCTTAACATTTGTTTCAATTACACAACAGATGCACTTGAATCGAGAAGATCATAAGAAAAAAGCAGCCCGCTTTAATTGGGACAAATTAAACTAAATTGTGAGATGTAATGCGAAACTAGCTACTCACTTTGAATGACACAACGAATTAAGATAATAAAGGAGAAAAATCACATGAAACTAATTGGAATCGTCGGCTCTTGTGCCGAACAATCATATAATCGGCTGCTCTTGCAATATATTCAACGTCATTATCGAAGCACGTTCCATATGGAATTAGTAGAAGTGAACGAGTTGCCGATGTTTAATCAAAGCAAAGATGCTACTGATTCACCAATCATGCAAGAATGGGTGCAAAAAATTGGCTTTGCCGATGGAGTTATTATCGCAACACCTGAACATAATCATACCGTCCCTGCCGGTTTAAAGAGTGCGCTTGAATGGCTTTCTTACAAAGTTCATCCATTAGAAAAGAAACCTGTGATGATTGTCGGGGCTTCCTACCACGATCAAGGATCTTCTAGAGCACAACTACATTTACGTCAAATTTTAGATGCGCCAGGGGTAAATGCTTTTGTTTTTCCGGGAAATGAATTTCTATTAGGAAAAGTCAAAGAAGCATTTGATAATCAAGGAGAATTAAGAAATCAAGGAACAATTGATTTCTTAGATAGTACCATTAAGAAATTTTTAACCTATATGCAAGCTGTATCTGTTTTAAGCGGTCCCAAACCTAGTTTTCCACCTGAAGATTTACACGCCAAAAGAGGAACCAAAACAACCATTCCTGGCATCGATATGACGGCTGATGATTGGGTTGAGCAGGCAGCCAAACAAGTCGGTGCAGCGGAAGGCGACCAATACGTGAAGTTGAATCGTGGACTATTAACAGTCAATCAACTAAATGCTTTCTTGGAATCAATGCCAATGGAACTAACATATGCCGATGAGAATAATCAATTTATTTACTATAACTATACAAAAGAAAAAGCGGAAATGTTAGCAGGTCGTTTACCAGGACAAGTTGGCAATCCTTTGTCAGAATGTCATCCGCCAAAAGCATTGAAAAATGTGGAATACGTGATTCAACAATTACGATCAGGAAATATGGATTTGGTTCAAATTCATATTAAGAAGCACTCTGCAGAAAAATTTGTCGTCCATAATTATCAAGCAATGTATGACCACGATGGAAAATATATGGGTGTAAATGAATATATACTTGATTTTAAACCAATCGTTGATTTTTACTTAAAAGAAACCAAACAAACACTTGTGGCAAACAGTGTCGCAGGAATGATACCTAATGCAGTGACAGCAACTGGAGCCGATGCTGTCTCCAGTGCGTCAACCCATGATGCGACACCTAGTGCGTCACCAGCCGGAGCTGATGCTGTTTCAAGTGCCTCCGTATCAGACTAAAAAACGAAGCACCAAAAGCAAACGAGTGAAAAGATTAATTGGGATGGTAGCAACAGTTAATCATAATATATAAATATCTATAAAAATATCATTTAAAACATCATTTAAAACATCAATATGTGGTATAATCATTTTGAGGTGAAGATTATGACTATGTATTCGATAGGTGAATTTGGAAAACAGATAGGTGTAACACCACAAAC
>NZ_JBHUMO010000015.1:0-24780 GCF_042685105.1 Enterococcus camelliae
TGTAGATACCTCTTTCATACTTATGGTTTTGACGCTTTTAAGTATAACGTATCTACATGATTTTTTTGTTTATTTCTTTATGCATTTCATTTTACAACTTACCTAATAAAAAAGAACGGGATGATTCCCGGAATTTGGTTTGAATTTGAAACGGTCGGAGAAGACTCAATCGCTTTTTCATATGTTGATCATTTATTAAAGAAAGATGGATTTCCTTTAACTATTGGAAAACGGCGATTTTGGGATATGAATGATCCCTGGGTCATTGATTATTTGGAAAAGAAAATCATTGACTTTTTGCAAAAATATGTGTTTGGTTACTTGAAGATTGATTACAACGAAACCATTGGCATTGGTGCGGATGGTGCAGAGTCTTATGGTGAAAAACTTCGGCAGCAATTGGCTGGAACACAAACATTTATCCAAAAGATAAAGAATAGATTACCAGATTTGATCATTGAAAGTTGCTCTTCGGGAGGTCATCGCTTAGAACCTTCCATGATGTCTTTGTCGGATTTATCAAGTTTTTCTGATGCACATGAAGCCGATAGTATACCGATAATTGCTGCTAACTTGCATCACTTGCTGTTGCCAAGACAAAGTTTAATTTGGGCGGTTTTAAGGGAAAATGACAGTCAACAAAGACTTTATTACTCGTTGATTAGTACGTTTCTGGGAAGAATGTGTTTGTCTGGCGATATTGAGAAACTATCTGACGTTCAATGGAAAATTGTGGATCAAGCCATTCAATTTTATAAAAGTATCGTTCCTATTATTAAGTATGGAATCACAGAACGTTTGGGTAATCTCCCGCTATCTTATCAAAGAATGAGTGGACATCAAATTTTAAAAAGGCAACGTGAAGAAAAATTGTTGGTAGTCATTCATTTTTTTGATGAAATGGAAGTTTTTGTTCCGACATCCTTTCAAACCATCGTTGCGAGTTTTGGATTAGAAGATCAAAAAATGTCACTGAAAAGAACCGAAAAAGGCTTTTTCATTGTCTCTCCCTATCAGATGACAGCCTGCGCACTTTTATTAAAAAAATGATGTTCGACAGAAGTTGGCACAATTTTTGCTAATAAATAGATAGGCAAGAAAAAATTTTTTTCATAAGGAGAGATGTAGAAATGGAAACACGCTATACTCATAGTCCTGCTGATATCCAACGTTATTCGACAGAAGAACTCAGAAAAGAGTTTTTAGTCGAAAAGGTATTTGTTGATGGTGAAATTACATTAACTTACACACACAACGATCGAATGATTTTAGGAGGTGTCGTGCCAAAAGACAATAGCTTAGAAATTAAACTGGATCGAGAATTGGGAGTCGACTATTTTCTAGAACGACGTGAATTAGGCGTTATCAATATCGGCGGATTAGGTTATATCGAAATTGATGGAAAAAAAGAAGTTATGAATAAACAAGATGGATTCTATATTGGAAAAGAGACAAAACATGTTGTTTTTTCATCTGATCAAGCAGATAACCCAGCTAAATTTTATATAAGTAGTGTGCCAGCACATAAAAAATATCCAAATGTAAAGATAAGTATTGATCAAATAACACCTATGGAGACTGGGGAAAGTGCTACCCTTAATGAACGAAAAATTTATCAATACATTCATCCAAATATCTGCGAAAGTTGTCAATTACAGATGGGGTATACAATTCTAGAGCCAGGAAGCGCTTGGAACACCATGCCTTGTCACACACATGAAAGAAGGATGGAGGCATATGTTTATTTTGATTTTGCTTCAGAAGATACAAAAGTATTCCATATAATGGGCAAACCTGATGAAACAAAACATTTAGTGGTAGCAAATGAACAAGCTGTCCTGTCCCCTAGTTGGTCGATTCATACAGGGATAGGAACAACGAACTATTCCTTCATTTGGGCAATGTGTGGGGAAAATATCACTTATACAGATATGGATATGGTAGCAATGGACGATTTAAAATAGTAAAGGAGAGAAATATACATGAATCAATTTTCATTAAAAGGGAAAACGGCTTTAATAACTGGAGCGGTGTATGGTATTGGATTTGCGATTGCTGAAAGTCTGGCTGAAGCTGGTGCAACAATTGTGTTTAATGACCGTAGCCAAGAAGGATTAGACCGCGGGTTAAAAGCATACAGAGAAAAGGATATTCAAGCACATGGATATTTATGTGATGTCACTGATGAAACCGCGGTTGAAAACATGATTGGCCAAATAAAAGAAGAAGTAGGTTCAATTGATATATTAGTAAATAATGCCGGTATTATTAAAAGAATACCGATGATTGAAATGAGTGCTGCTGATTTTAGGCAAGTGATTGATATCGATTTAAATGGACCATTTATTGTATCAAAAGCAGTCATCCCTCAAATGATTGAAAATGGTGGGGGAAAAATCATTAATATTTGTTCTATGATGAGTGAATTAGGACGAGAAACGGTTTCGGCGTATGCTGCGGCTAAGGGTGGACTTAAGATGTTGACACGAAATATTGCATCGGAGTATGGAAAATACAACATTCAATGCAATGGAATTGGTCCTGGCTATATCGCAACACCACAAACTGCACCATTGAGAGAGAAACAACCGGATGGCTCAAGACATCCTTTTGATCAATTCATTATTGCGAAAACACCCGCTGAAAGATGGGGAACAACAGCTGATTTACAAGGACCTGCAGTCTTTCTAGCTAGTCCTGCTTCTGATTTTGTGAACGGCCATATTTTATACGTAGATGGTGGAATTTTAGCCTATATTGGGAAACAACCTGAATAATCAAAGTAAAAATAATTAGTGAAGGGAAGTATGAGAAAGAACGGTAACCATTGTTCTCATACTTCTTTTTTTAAAGATGAAAAGAGGGTCGCCTCTCTTGTTTGAAGGTATAATAAAAGGAAAAAGCAAAACGTTTTCAAAGATATCAGAATAGATATAAGGAGTGGATTACCGTATGTCGAAAAAATTAGTAATTGAAACACTACAATCTATTACAAATAACGTAAAAACGTTGGCACCAGATGACATCCTTTCAGCAGAGGAAATTGCAAAAGAAGTGGGCATTCAAAGAAATACGACTAGTCAATATTTGAATGAGTTGGTCAAAGAAGGGCTAGCTATCAAAGTGAAAACACGGCCAGCAATGTTTTATGACCGACAAGTTTTTGCTGAATTATTTTTTGAACCAATAAAGTCAGTTTATGAAAGTTACGATGCACTCATTCAAGAAAAAAAGGAAAAAACAATGGAGAGTAAAGTATTTGACGAGGTCATTGGGGATAAGGAGAGTCTGGATAAGGTAATTGATCAAATAAAGGCAGCCACCTTTTATCCTGGCACAGGATTGCCTATTATGTTGCAAGGAGATACAGGCGTAGGAAAAAGTCTATTGGCCAGAAAATTGTATGAGTTTTGTGTCGAGCAAGGGATACTGGCACAAAATGCCCCCTATCTGGAACTAAATTGTGCGCAATATTACCATAACCCAGAATTAATGAGCAGCATTTTATTCGGATACAAGAAAGGAGCCTTCACTGGTGCAGATGACAATCATATTGGATTGTTAGAGGCCGCAGATGGTGGCGTACTATTTTTAGATGAATGCCATCGATTATCACCAGAAAGCCAAGAAAAATTGTTTCACTATATTGATCATCATACCTTTTCAAGAATTGGTCAAAACGAAAAGACAATTAAGTCTCATGTACGCCTAGTTTTTGCAACGACCGAGACGGTACAAGAAAATTTTTTACGAACCTTTATTAGAAGAATTCCTATTATTGCACATATCCCTACATTACAAGAAAGAACGAAACATGAGATTGCAGAATATGTCTACACGTTTTTTATTCAGGAGAGTAGGAAATTAAACTGTACGATTGTTGTCAGTCCTTGGATAATGAATCGTCTTTTAACGATGGTTTATCGGGACAATGTCGGCGAATTGAAAAATTTAATCAAAATTATTTGTGCAGGAGCATTTAGTAAAAAAATAAATGCAAATGAACTAACAATAACCGCTGAATCTTTAGAAAACAATTTGTTAGCCAAATTTTTAGCATTAAAAGAAATTGATAATATTGAGGATCAAGATGTAAAAATCACTCCTTTAAACGAAACAAAGGATTTTATTCGGACAGATAATCAAGATAACCGCTTGATTATGGATTTTTTTAAGGTAGTAGCAAGAATATTTCAACAATTTGAAAGCAATGAAATTTCGAGTGATTATGTGATTAATCAACTATCCAGAGAAGCAACAACGGTTATAGAAATGTTTGTTTATGATGATGCTGAAGAAAAAGCCAGTTTAAAGTTGCTACGTAATACAGTGAAGGAGCTTATTAATTTTCTCGAATCTAGTTTTTTTATCAAAATTCATGGTAATTCAATTATCGCTTTAACGAGTTATCTATATAAACGAAACCAATTAACCATTGATCAAAATTTTGTTTCTCAAGAAGAATTATTATTTATTCAAAAATTTATTAGCGATCATCTGATGAGAGAATCAAAGCTTTTAAATGCATTATTGGCATTAGTCGAATCAAAATTAGATGTCACCTTGACTGCAACAGAAAAAATCTTGCTCATTTTATATCTGCGGGGATTGAATTTGGAAGTGAAAAGTCCAAAAACTCGTTGTGTCATATTGGCACATGGATTTTCAACGGCCAGTAGCATTGCTGATGTCGTAAATCGCTTTTTGGATGAGCATTTGTTTGATGCCTTTGATATGCCTTTTAATGTACCACTGGAAAAAGTAAAGGACTTTATGAATCACTATTTGTCCGTAAATGATTGTTCAAATGGCTTGATTGTTTTGGTCGATATGGGCTCATTGCTGGTTTTGGCTGAAAATTTAAAGGATCAATTATCCGGTCCAATGCTAATTATGAATAACGTTATCACCCAACAAGCACTATTTATTGGCGAGTTAGTAAAAAAGAAAAATGACTTGGAAATTATTGCTGAGAAAATTAAAGATGGCATGCCGTTAGAATATCGAGTGGTGTATCCCAATAATAAGAGGAAACCAATGATTATTACTGTCTGCCATACAGGAATGGGTGCAGCACAACAATTAAAGGCTTTTTTACAAAGTAGTATACCGAAAGAAACTGGCTATGAAATAGAAGCTGTCGACTTTCATTACCTAAAAAAATATGGAGAACAAACTACGCTGTTTAAGCAATATGCCGTTCAAGGAATTGTTGGAACGGAAAACCCGAATATTGAATCTGTCCCATATGTGTCATTGGAGGATCTTATTTCTGGTCAAGGAAAAGAACGCATCGATCAAATTTTTAAAGAAATTCGTGATAGCGATACAAGAAAAATGATCAACGATAATCTTGTTAGAAACTTGTCAATTGAACGGCTCATATCGGCAGTCACCATCTTGGATGTAAAAAAAGTGATTGAATACATTGATGAAGTGATTATTGAATTAGAAAGACGATTAAAAGTTACGTTAACAAATAGTAAAAAAGCCATTTTATATGTCCATATAGCTGGATTGGTGGAACGAATTATACGGAATCAAGACGCGACGACTTATGAAATGAGAGAACTAACCAGAGAAGAAGAATACAAAATGAGCCTTATTTCTGATGCAATCAGCATTCTGGAGACTGCTTATAACATTGTCGTTAGTAAATCCGAGATTCAATATATTTACGACATTATTTATATTTGAAAGAAACCGCCACAAATTGGCATACATTTTGCTAATTGTATAACAGAGAAGAATGTTTGTTGAAGGAGATGCTAGAGTTTGGAAAAAACAGTTTATTTTTTAATATCACATAATGAATTTGCTAAAGGATTAAAAAAAGCCCTAGAGATGATTGCAGGAGAACAATCAAATGTTTATGCATTTGGTTTAATGCCGGGGGATCATCCAGACAATATCGTAAAAAAAATGGAGCATTGTATGACAGATGACATTGATCATGTAGTGATACTTGGTGATTTAGCTGGAGGAAGCGTTTGTAATGCAGCACTAAAATTGACGGTGAATCCGAAAGTTACGCTTATAGCGGGAGTGAATTTGCCACTGGCTATGGAAATAATTATTGCCAAAGCGAACACACCAGCTACTATCTCACCAATCTTAGAACAGGCAAAAAATGAAATGAAAATGATTACAGTGCAGCAGCTAAAAGCAGAAACGATGGAGGATTTTTTTTAAGGCGATGAATTCAAAAAAGGAGATAGTCAACTGGTTACATGAGATGACCCCACTGAACGAAGCATATGTTACCTATTCAGGAGCAACTTATGACAATGATATACGTGAACTAGAGGCATGCTTGCGCAGTTTTTGGGGAATTATTCCTTTATTTATGGAAAGTAACAGTTTAGAACAGCCGAGACTTCTCAAAAAATTTATTCAAAAAGTAGAACAGAAACATTTACCTGAGATGTCTACTCAAAAAAGACAAATTGCCGTCGAAATAGGTGTGTTGGGCTTTCTTTTAGGACATTACCGGGAAAAATTTTTAGGATTGTTTTCAAAAGGTGGACAGGAATATTTCATTGATTGGTTAAATGGCATTAATGCCATCGAAATACCATATGGAAATTGGTATTTTTTCGTGGTGTTAGTTAATGCTGGGTTGAAAGCTAGTGGTTCTCCTTATTCTGAAAAAAAGTTAACGGAAGCAAAACAGCATTTAGAAACGATGTACTTAGGTGATGGATGGTATTTTGATGGAGACAGAAATCAAATGGATTACTACATTCCTTTTGGCTTTCATTTCTATGGTTTGCTTTATGCGACGATTTCTGAAGACGAGGATGCAAGATTGTATCGAGAAAGAGCACGGAAATTTGCTACCATTTATCCTTACTATTTCGATGAAGAAGGAAGATCCATTCCATTTGGAAGAAGTTTAACGTATCGTTTCGCACATGTTAGTTTTTGGGTAGCTATTCTTTTATCGGGTGAATATAAAAACACAGTCTGGACAATAGGTCAAATTAAGCAGTTGATTTTTCAAAATTTTCGTTATTGGAAAAAGCAACAAATTTTGGAAACAAGCAACCATCATCTTATGATTGGTTACAGCTATGCGAACTTACTGCTTTCGGAAGACTACAATGCACCTGGATCACCAATGTGGGCATTTAAAAGTTTCTTGTTATTGATGCTTCCAGACAATCATCTTTTTTGGAAGGCTAAGGAAGGGAAAATTACGAGTGAGAGAGGAATGCCATTATTACTTGAAAAGCCAAAGATACATTTAATGTGGTCGTCGGAAAGAACCAGTTTGTTTAATCATTTTACATATAGTAAAAACCTTGGAGTCTATCATCAAAATGAAAAATATGGCAAGTTTGTTTATTCTAGTTATTTTGGTTTTAATCTTTCAAGGGATTCTTCTTCTTTGGAACATACAGCAATTGACTCAACCTTAGGCTTTTCGATTAATCGTGAAAGTCCTTTGGCAATGAGAGGGGCAATTGATGACAGTTTCGTCTATCCAGATTATGGGGTAAGCGAGTGGCATGTTCTTGAAAAAGTGCTCGTTCGCACCTATTTGATTCCCCTTACAGTTGATTTGCATTTCCGGATTCATGAAGTGAGTACACCATTCGAAGTTTATTGCATAGAAGGAGGGTTTCCTTTGTTCGAATGGAATAAAAAGTTTGATGAACCCTACGTTGGAGATGATTCCAGCAAATTGAAGAATCGGTACGGAACGTCGACCATCATAAATCTTAGCCATAAACGTCGACCAATCGTTGTTGTACAGGGACCAAATACCAATCTTTATAACAAAGAAAAAAATGCTATTCCGGCGTTAGAGACAATGCTGCTACCTGGAATGCATCATCTCTTTACTTTGGTGAAAGGGACGAGCGAGCAAGAAGAAAAAGCACTCGCTACGGAAGTTATTGAAACAGACCGTGCTTATCAGGTCTTCATTGCTGACAAGCGAATAGTAGTAAGAAAGGAAGGAAGGCAATGATCACAAAAGAGGATATCAATTGGGCAAATGAAACATTTGCTAAGATTCATCATAAATTAACACTTCAAGTTCAAAGAGTGGGTGAAAAAATTCCATACATCCCAGACATGCAGAGTGGAAAATATGAGGAGGATATGGCAACAACGGATCCTGTTTGGTGGACGAATGGTTTTTGGGCCGGGATACTTTGGCAAATGTATCATGCCACCGGAAATGAACAATATCGAGAGGTTGCTGAAGAAAATGAAAAAAGACTGGATAAAGCGTTTGATATTTTCAACGGACTACACCATGATGTTGGTTTCATGTGGCTACATACTGCGGTAGCTAATTATCGATTAACTCAAAATGAACGCTCAAAAACGAGAGGACACCATGCTGCTCAATTACTAGCAGGGAGGTACAATCCACGAGGAAAATATATTCGTTCTTGGAATCGAGATCGTGCAGGTTGGGTCATTATTGATTCTATGTTAAATATCCCATTATTGTATTGGGCAGAAAAGGAGATACAAGACCCTCGTTTTCGTTTCATTGCTGAAGATCATGCCAATAAGGTAATGAATAATCTTGTAAGACCAGATGGTTCGGTGAATCATATTGTCGTGTTTGATCCAACGAATGGTGATTTACTAGAAACACCTGCCGGGCAGGGGTATGCAAGTGGATCTTCTTGGTCAAGAGGACAGTCATGGGCTATTTATGGTTTTGCTTTGAGTTATGTACATACCCATAATCAAGCTTATCTTGATACCGCAAAGAAGGTTGCACACTACTTTATTTCAGAGGTTGAAAAAAACAAGTGGATTCCCTTAGTGGATTTTCGAGCACCTAAAGATCCAGTAATGATTGATACATCTGCTGGGATGATTGCAGCTTGTGGTCTACTTGAAATTGCAAATCACGTGCCAGATTTAGAAAAGGAGCTGTATCAAGATGCAGCAATAAAGCTGTTGAGAACAATTGAACAGCGCTACTCAATTTGGGATGAAAGAAAAGATGGCTTAATTAGCGGTGCCACCGGAAGCTACCATGAAGATCGATGGACAGAAGTGCCTATCATTTATACGGATTACTATTTTGTCGAAGGAATCCTTCGTTTATTAGATAAAGATTTTTTGATCTGGTAATGGGGATGCAACTCGTTTAAGACAGATGAATGGAGAACTGCGATGATTACATTGTGTTTAAAAAATGATAAAGATGGTGAAATTATCTCACATTCCGATAGTCATGAAGTCTATATCGCATTGAAAGAGCGGAGCTATCGAGTTGGAGATGTTATCGAAATTGAAGTAGCCAAGGCAAATCAATTTTTATGGATACAAATTGATGAATCCTTCACACCTAGCCTTGTCTATTTTAAAAAAAAGAAATGGCGTTACCCTGTTTTACTAGATGAGCAGCTGCGACGTGCGTTTACGCCGAAATTTTTTTCTGGCGAAAGACATTATATACGGGCATGGAAACCCACAATAGAAGAATTAGCGATGTATCGCAATCTTGCCTGCAACCCTCATGATCAGAAGGAAGATTCTGGCGTATATCCTCATGCTGATGCCAATATTGAAACGCGCAATGATTCGACCTTTTTTGCACGCAATGCAATTGATGGCATGATTGCAAATCAGAGTCATGGCTCTTTTCCATATCAATCTTGGGGAATAAATCAAAATCCTAACGCGCAGTGGACCGTTTATTTTGGAAGAACCGTTCTGATTGATAAATTAGCATTTGTACTCAGAGCAGATTATCCCCATGATAGCTACTGGACGCAAGCAACAGTTGGCTTTTCAGACAATACAGATATGAGCATCGTCTTGACTAATGATAAAAAGCGGCAAATTGTTTCGATAGCACCGCAGAAAACAGAATTTATTACGTTAAAAAATTTGATTAAACATGAAGATGATTCACCTTTTCCGGCGTTAACGGAGTTTGAAGCATATGGGTATGAATCTAAATAATGGAGGGATACTAGTGAAAAAAACGGAATATTTACAGGCAATTGAAGAGGCTGGCATTGTAGCGGTTGTTCGGGGAGATAGTAAAGAAAACGGGAAAAAAACTAGCGAGGCCCTTATTCGTGGCGGACTGAAGGGTATTGAAGTGACTTTTACTATGCCAAAAGCAGACGAAGTAATTGAGGAATTAAGTAAGGAAAATGGTGAAACTTTTCTAATTGGAGCGGGAACTGTTTTGGATGCCACAACCGCACGATTAGCCATCATGGCAGGTGCCAAATTTATTGTGAGTCCTTGTTTCGATGAAAAGACAGCTCTGCTTTGTAATCTATACCAAATTCCATATATTCCTGGATGTATGACCATTACAGAGATGAAGCAGGCCATGTCGCTTGGAGCGGACATTGTAAAATTATTTCCAGGGTCTTCTTTAGGTCCAGATTTTGTTAAGGCAGCTAAGGCACCTTTACCAATGGTGAATATTATGTCTACAGGTGGTGTCAGTCTCGAAAATATGAGCGAATGGTTCAAGGCGGGGGTAATTGCAGTTGGTGTTGGTGGTAACTTGGTTAAACCGGCAGCCAGGAATGATTTTGCCGCTGTAGAAGAGAATGCAAGGCAGTATGTCAAAGAATTTGAAAAGCTAAAAAACAGTCGCTAAAAAATCAGTAGGAGAGAGTTCGATGGGAAAAAAGCTAGTCAATCCTGTTTTAAGAGGATTTCACCCAGATGCAAGTATTTTGAAGGTCGGTTTAGATTATTATATGGCCACTTCTACATTCGAATGGATGCCTGGGATTGATATTTATCATTCCCGTGATCTAGTTAATTGGAGGCACGTGGCTTCACCTATCCAAACTTGTTTTCAGCTAGATTTCAAAGGTAATTATAATTCTGGTAGTCTATGGGCACCACATCTAAGTTACTCAGAGGGATATTTTTGGCTCGTAGTAACAGATGTAAAAACCAATACTGCATTCAAAGACACATTAAATTATTTGTTTGTGTCCAAAGATATAACTGGAGATTGGGGAGAGCCACTTTTTCTTCATGCTAGTGGATTTGATCCCGCCTTTTTTCATGATGATGATGGAAAACATTATTTAGTGAGTATGCTCTATGATCATCGCTTGGACTATGAGCGATTTTCAGGACTTGTCATGCAAGAATTTGACTGGCATAAAAAAGAGTTAGTAGGAAAAAGGCAAAGATTTTTCAAAGGAACGGATTTGGGTGTCTGTGAAGGACCACAATTAGTGAAGAAGGATGGATGGTATTATCTCCTTGCAGCTGCAGGTGGTACCGGGTATAGTCATGCGGCTACAGTAAGTCGCTCAAAATATTTGGAAGGACCCTATGAACTATCACCTTGGCACCCTTTTTTGACAACCAAGGATGATCCTGATAATCCTCTTCAAAAATCAGGACATGCCTGTTTTATCGAAGTGCAAGCAGATGAATGGTACATCGCTCACATTTGTTCACGACCACTTCAAAAACGTGGGAATTGTCCCCTAGGGAGAGAAACCTCTCTCCAAAAAATAGTTTGGGAAAATGGTTGGCCTCACTTAGCTAACGGTAGTCATCATCCAGATTTATATGTTGAAAAGCCAAGTATAGCTAAGCAAATTGCTCAGAAAATGGATTTTAGCGAAACAGTTCGCTTTACAAATCAAGACTTGCCAGCTTCGTTTAAATCGTTGAGAATGCCGATTAATCGTCCTGAGATTTCTCTAACAGACTGTCCAGGGCATTTGAGACTTTATGGTAGGCAGAGTATTTCTAGTTTACATGAGCAAACGCTGTTAGCAAGAAGATGGCAACATTTCAACTTCATCGCGGAGACAGAAATGGTGTTTCAGCCCGCGAATTTTCAACAAATGGCCGGCCTAGTTTTGTTTTATGATACGGATAACTGGGTTTATTTGCATGTTTCTTTTGATGATAACCAAGAAAAAAAATACATTCAGTTGGAGGAAAATTTTCAAAATAAATTCCACTATGCATCTGACAGAATTTATATTGAGAAAGAGACCCCTCTTATTTTACGGGTTGAAGTTACAAAGGAAGTTGCACAGTTCTCGTTTAAATATCCTGAAAAGCAGTCCTTTCAATTAGTTGGTTCAAAGCTTAGAATAGACGGATTAAGTGATGATGCAATTAAGAGTGGTGGCAAACTTGCTTTTACAGGTGAGATGGTCGGAATTTGTGCGCAAGATATGTACGATCACAAATCCCACGCTGATTTTTCTTATTTTAGCTATCTTGAAAAACACAGGGAGAAAGAGTGAAGTTGAATGAAAACAAAAATTTTAACACTTGGTGAAATATTGCTTCGACTATCAACACCTAAGCAAAACCAATTAATAGATAGTTCAAAATTGAATATGACAATTGGGGGTAGCGAAACAAACGTAGCTATTTCGCTGGCTAATTTAGGTTATTCAGTATCAGTACTAACCGTATTGCCTAAAAATGAATTTGGCAAACTTGCCACTAGAGTACTTCGCCAAAATAATGTTGAAACCTCCGCTATTCAATACCTAGACGGTCGAATGGGGGTTTATTTTCTTGAAGATGGTGTAGGCATTCGCAAATCAAAAGTTATTTACGATCGCGCAAATTCTGCATTTGCTCGTTCAGAAATTTCGTTTGAAAGTCTACAAGCTATCTTTGAAGACGTTTCACTTTTTCATATTTCAGGCATTACACCAGCGTTGTCTCCATTTTGGTTTGATGCAACTATTTTTCTTGCTGAATACGCTCATAAAAAAGGCATTCCAGTTTCGCTAGATGTTAACTACCGTAGCAAATTATGGACGACGGATCGTTGTCGTGAATTTGTTCAAAAAATTGCTCCATTTCTCACTTTTTGTTCAGCTGGCAGTCGAGATGCAGCAACTTTTTTTGATGTTGATTGCCACACCTATCCAACTTTATCTGAACAATATGAACAAATTGTTCGCAAATTTCCAACGATTCAATACTTGTTTTCTACCAAACGAACAGTCTTTGACGCGACTCATAATAAGTTAAAAGGGTACTTATATGAGAGAGGACAATTATTTGAGTCTGATGAATATGACTTAACCAATATTGTCGATAGAGTTGGTGGTGGGGATTCCTTCTTTGCTGGTGTATTGTTTGGGTGCCTTGAGGATATGGGAGCTTTTGATGCCATTCAATTTGGTACATGTCTTTCTGCGATGAAGCATACAATATATGGAGATTGGCAGTCTTTCTCGAAAGAAGATATTTTAAGCGAAATTCATCAAAAAAATCGTGAAATTCAGCGGTAATGTATGAGGAGCAACGTTATTCTTTTGAGTGAAAATCTTCAAAACTGTCTGTTAAGGGGTGAAAAAAATGGATGTTTTTGCAATCGATTTGGACGGGACGTTACTGACGGATGATAAAGAAATAGCAGTCGAAAATGTAAAAGCCATTCAGTATGCAGCACAAAAAGGCGCGACAACTATCATCGTAACTGGAAGGAGCCTTGAATCAGCGTTGGGTTATTTCCAGTGTTTAGAGGTTCCTGGCTTCGTCATTGCTCTTAATGGTGCAGTAATCGCGAATGCTAGAGGACAGATTATGTTTAAAAAAGAAATTGATTTCTTCGCTATGAAACAAATGATTAATTTAGGAATAAAATCACACTCGACCATCTGGTTAAATAATGAAGTGACTAATTATCAACTGATTGATTCATCCTTATGCAAGGACCAGGTTAAGCAACAAAAACCTATGACACGCTATCAACAGATTCATGAAAATGAAATTGATGAAATTTTCGAAACACAAGGCGTACTAAAGATAGCTTTGAAGAATGCAAAACAGGACACCCTTGAAAGAATACGAACTAATTTGGACCATTGTAAAGCTACATTAGTTAAAAGTGATACAGAATATTTGGAAATGATGGCGGAAACTATTTCAAAGGGGGAAAGTTTGCATTATCTTCTCTCGCTAGTTGGAATGAATGAGGCCACCATAATTGCCTTTGGAGATCAAGAAAATGATTTAAGTCTTTTTCAACAGGCAACCATAAAGTTTGCAATGGGAAACGCAATTGAACAGGTAAAAAAAGTAAGTTCAGCAATTCTGCCATCAAATAATGATGCTGGGGTTAGCCAAGGAATCTATCGTTATTATGCAAGCAAAATGCATTAGCAAGTTCCGACACATTTTTATAGATCATTTCCCAAATTACCTTTCTAATTTGATTTCATAAGGCAAAGGTAAAAAGGTTGAAGGGATGGAGTTTTGGCACGCTTTCATTTTTGAAAGCGTTTCGACTCTATTTGGCATGATATTTGCTTATTAATTAGATGGGATCCCAAAGTGATGAAAATTTGAAAGGAGTGAAATAGTAGATGATTTCGATGATTCGAGTAGATGAACGACTTATTCATGGACAAGTCGCTCTAATTTGGACAAAGCATCTGGGTGTGAATCGGATAATTGTTGTTAACGATAAGGCTGCGTCAGATGTTATTTTAAGTTCTACATTAAAAATGGCTGCACCAGATACCGTAAAAGTAATTGTATTAGCAAAAAAAGATGTAATAAAACTCTTAAGTGATGCAAGAATTCAACAACTAAATATACTAATTGTCGTTGACTCACCAGCAGATGCGCGTTTTGTAGTTGATCATGTAGAAGGTGTTAAAAAAGTAAATATTGGTAATTTTGGTCGGGTGTTAACTTCAAAAGAACCTCGAATGAAGTTAAATGACAATGTTTATCTAAGCAACCAAGACAAAGAAGATTTAAAAAGTATAATCGACCGCGGTATTCAGACTGAGTACCAATTAGTACCTGACCAATCTGTTTTAGATTTAAAAAAATACTTTAATAAAGGAGAATAAATGATGGTAAATGCAGTATTAGTAGCATTCATAATGTATTTGTCAAAATTCTTTGATTGGGGTTTCGGAAATCTCATTCCTCGTCCAATATGGATTGGACCACTGGTGGGATTGGTTCTAGGAGATTTGACGCAAGGGATTATTTTGGGCGCCGCAATTGAAGCAGTTTTTATGGGTACTTTTACAGTGGGTGGCTCTGTTCCTTCCGATATTCAAACAGGAGCAATTTTTGGTACAGCCTTTGGTATCTTAACCGGCAAAGGAGTAGCAGCTGGAGTTGCCATTGCGGTTCCTGCAGGATTGTTAGCAACTCTCTTGTTCAATCTAGTCGTACTATTTTTTAACTTTCTAGTTGATTACATGGATCGTTCGATTGCCAATAGAAAAGATTGGAAATTTAATAATGCGCATATTTTTGCTATGTTCTTTTATCCAATACCATTTGCAATTATGACATTCATCGGTATTTATGCAGGGGTTGGACCAATTGAATCCTTTATGAATAATTTACCTTCACAGGTGAATGCAATGTTAAACGTTATGGCTCAAACACTACCAGCTCTAGGGATGGCTATTTTAACAAAATCAATGTGGGACAAATCAATCATCCCGTTCTTCTTCATTGGATTTGTTTTAGCAAGCTATTTAGGAATGAATACAATGGGAATTGCAATTCTTGGAGGTGCATTTGCAGTTTACTTCATTTTCCATGATTTTAAACACACAAAGGAAATGGCTGCTCTCAAAAAAGCCAAAGCTCTTCAAACAAATACAGGAAATACTTCTGAAATGGCTAACGAAATGGAGGACTTTTTGTCATGAGTAAATTAGCTTTAACCAAAGAGGAACGAAAAGACGTAAATTCAATTTTTTGGCGGGGGTTAACAGCTATGGCTGAACTAACCTATGTTCGTCTTCAAGGGCCAGGGTTTGGGTGGACTTTGAAACCACTTTTAAGAAAACTTTACAAAAATGATGATGATTATTATGCAGCGCTGGAAAGAAATGTAATGTATTTCAATACCAATCCAGCTTTTCTCCCATTTATTCATGGAATTGTTTACTCAATGGAAAAGGAGAATGCCAAGAAACCATTGGATAATATTAATGAATCGGTAAATGGGATTAAAGTAGGATTGATGGGACCGTTAGCTGGACTAGGGGATTCATTTTTTACAGGAACCATTCGTGTAATTGCTGCTGGTGTTGCCATGAGTTTAGCGCAAAAGGGGAATTTATTAGGACCAATTCTCTTTTTACTGATTTATCATCTACCGTTCTTTTTCGTTCGTTACTATGGAGGTGTAGTTGGATACAAATTAGGGGCCAATTATATTAGTGAGGCGCAAGAAAGTGGATTATTACAATCGATTACCAAAGGGTGCAGTATGCTTGGTTTGATGATGATTGGTGCTATGACTTATTTAAATGTTCCATTTAAATTAACCGTGAAAGCAACATTAGCAAAACAAAAATTTGTCTTGCAAGATATTTTAGATCAAATCTTACCAGGATTACTTCCTTTGGCACTTGTATGGATTTGTATTTGGCTTTTACGTAAGAAAAATGTATCTGTTACAAAGTTACTTGTAGGTATTATTATTCTATCCGTTATTCTTGGCGGATTAGGTATTGCGGGATAAACTCATTTTGGCAAAGAAATCATAAGAAAATTTGTGTAGGCATTTTATCTTTGGTTTTCTTTGCCAAATTTATTGAAGGAGCGAATAGCATGCTAGGACATTGTTCATATTTTTCAGAGGTTCTTCAGAGGCGAAAATCGTATGTGGTTGTTACACCAGAAAAACAGCTTGGCAAAACAAAGGTAGTGATCCTTCTGCATGGAATTGGTTCAGACGAAACAAGTTGGATGTGTAATGCTCCTCTTCAAGATTTGGCTGATGAATACCAAACGGCTTTTTTTTGTCCATCCGGTGAAAATAGTTTTTATACAAATCAGAAAGATGGACCAAATTTTGCAAAAGCTTTTGGAGAGGAATTTGTAGAATACCTTCAACAATGGTTTACGTTCGATTTTTCTAGAGATAACTTGCAATTGGCTGGATTCTCAATGGGTGGATACGGGGCTACACTATTGGGGTTGCGGTATCCAGAAAGATTTTCAAGAATTGGGGCCTTCTCACCGGCTTTTGTATTCTATAAAAAAGAACGGAACGATTCATTATTTAATCAAGTTTTCTCAAGGGGAGATTATGGTAGTGAAAATGATTGCGTGTTTTTGTATAAGCATTTACTTGAATCCAATCGAACGATTCCGACGATTCAGTTTTCTTGTGGAGTAGCTGATCCTTTGCACAAAGAAACAAAAAATGTCATGGAAGCAATAGTAGAAATGAATCCTAAAGCAAATGTATCCTTTTATACAGAAGACGGGTTTCATGATTTTTCTTTGTGGCGCAATGACCTAAAACGTTTTTTGGAAACGCGTACAAATAATTTGACTGGTTTTTTTAATGAAGTTTAAGGAGAAGAAAGGATGGAATTTATGAAAACAAAGACAACGGTTTTTTGGGGGATAATGATTACATTCTTTTCGTTTTTTTTAATTGGTTTGAAGGCAGTTTCTGCTGAAGAGATAGAAAATACTATTGTAAATGATGCGTGGGTTTTCAAAAATAGTCCAAATGGAATATTTGGAAATACGAAAAATAACGTAGTTGGCTATGGATGCCATACATACATTCGTTTGAAAATTGATACCATCTCTATGGATAATATCGATAAAATTAATTTGAATTTTCAAAAATATAATAATGCAAATACAATTGTTATAACGAGAGCAAATGATTATTTATCGAAAGATGGAAAAAACACAGATGTAAAATGGAATAATCAGAATTTAACCTATAATAATCGACCTATCGATATGAATAATACAGAAACTATAGAGGTGAAAGTGGCCTATGGGGAACTTTCAGCTTCAGCAAATATTACAACATTTATAAAGGCTGCTAAGGATGAAGGGGAATCCTATATAACATTGCATTTAACAACAAAAGATGTTGATGACGCAAAAATATCTGGAACAGATATCTACTCAACGAGAGCAGATTTAAATAAACAACCATATGTTGATGCTACGTATATGAATGTAGAAATAGCTACAAATTTTCCAATTGTAAGTAATTGGAATAATTATTTGGAAGATGCCGAAACTGCCCAAAAGATTGTTTTGCTAAAAAACGAACAAAACGAATATATTGCAGTTGACTCTTCAGGGAGACTTTATGGGACAGTAAATCGAGAAGCTGCTGCAATGTTCGCTATATACGGTTATAACTATGCGCAATCTCCTTATAATGGCAGTGGTGGTGCTCAAGAGGTAACCTATGCAATAAAGTGTTTAAACAATGGTAAATTTTTAACGATTCAAAACTACGATACTTCTCAGAATAGTTCCTACTACAATAAGGCAGGTTCAGGAAAATATCAGATTTTCGCTTCGGCACAAGATGTAAAGTGGAATGAACGCTTTTTGATTAAAACCTACTCCTCAAACAATAAAGTTCTTATCTATTCTCATTTGGATTCCCTTAGAGATGGTTCGGAAAGTGCAAAGTCCCCCATTAGTTTGGATGAGACCGGACTGTATGCTGTTTCTGGTGACAAAAAAGAATACAAGTTTTCTTATGAAGAGGTAAAAGACTCTGATTTATTAGAGGTGTTCTCACAAACTGATGGAAATCAGTCGATATTGAGTTGGCTGCCGATAAATGGAGATGTCGATGGTAGCCATTATAGTATTGTGAATGGAAATGGAACGATTAGTTTAAATAATGGTGTATTTAACGCTACAATATCGAATCTTTCTAGCGGAGAGCATGCCTTTACTGTGATGTATAATAATGGAAGTGTTAAAAAAACAGATGAAGTAAAAGTGACCATTTTTAATCATCCTGGTGTTTCTTTAACAATGCAACAATTGCATGCGATGAAAGATCATATCCAGAAAAAAGAGGAACCGTGGTATTCAGATTATCTGAGACTTGTTAATACTGTTCCTAATCAGTTATCATCTGCAGATTTTCCAATTGTTGCACGAAGTGGGGTTGGTAGAGGAAATCCTGAAGGTAGTGGCAATATATCTGATTTTGAAGAATCATCAGCTGCTGCGTATTTTAACGCTCTCCAATGGGTTATTACTGGGGAAGAGAAATTTGGAAAAAAAACGGCTGATATTTTGGATACTTGGGGAAGCCAACTAAAAATTGTCGATGGTCGAGATCAAATTTTGGGAGCTTCCTTAGCGACCTTAAAAATGATAAATGCTTCGGAAATTTTACGTTATTATGATGGCGGTTTTGCAGGTTATTCAACACAAAATCATCAAATGTTTAATCAAATGCTTTTAAACGTGATTTACCCTGTTATTCAAGATGGTGGAGCTCCGATGAATGCGAATGGTAACTGGGATGTCATACCAATGATGACAATGATTGCGATTGGTGTTGCTACCGATAACACAAGTATTTTCAACAGAGCAGTTGCTATGTACCAAGATCCTGAAATCAACGGATCGATAGTTAACTACATTTCAGATACTGGACAAACAGTAGAAAGTGCTCGTGATCAAGCACACGGACAATTAGGCATTGGTGCGATGGGGGATATTTGTAATATCGCATATCATCAAAATGTTAATCTTTGGGAACTTTACGATAATCGTCTGGGTAAAGCATTTAATTGGGCTGCACAATATAATTTGTTTTCCGGTGAAGGTGAGCTAGTAACTAATGCATTACCTAATATATATGGACGGACAGATATATGGGCTTATTGGACCGAAATGGATCAATTGGGAATTTATCGTGGACAATTAAGGCCTATTTACGAAACAGCATTATCTTATTATCAAGATACAAATCTCGATGTTACTTGGATGAAAAAAGCAGCTGATGCTGAGCGACCTGAAGGATTCAATCACTTTGATAATCTAAATTTTTCAACATTAACTATGTATAACGGCAAACCAACACTAAAAAAAGCACAACCATATTTCAAGTTAAGAACAATGATTACGCCAAATTATCAGAGCACTTGGGATGAAGTGAGAAAATATGGAGAGGTTCCTTCTCCGACGATTTTAAACGGAACTATTCCATCAGATTTGACGGAAGAAACGTTGAATTCTTATTTTGGCATAAGTGATGACAGTGAAGTGACTGTTAAATATATGGAAAAAGATGCCCCAATGTTTCGTCTAATAACAAATGATGATGGTACATATTCTATTCAGAATATCAGTAATAGGAAATATCTGTCAGTTACAGATGAAACAGTTGGTAATGAGAAAGTTATTAAAGCGATTTCCTCATCGATTGGTGAAAATGAAAAATTTCACTTGAGAAATTACGGAGTATCACGTTGGTATCTTTCTTCACCAAAATACAACAATCGACTTGTAAAAGTAACAAGTATTGCGGATCCGAACGATAAAAGTGGACAACAACTATTGTTAAGATTGGGCGAAAAAGTCGAAGGAATAAATCGTGATACTTCAGTAGAAAACTGGTTGTTATTTATGTATCAAAATTCAGACAGTACTGTGGATAAGACAAATTTAGTTTCTATGTACGAAATGTATAAAGATCTGGATGGAAAAGATTACACAGAAAAAAGCTGGAATACTTTTAAGGAAGCTTTAATAAATGCAAAAACAATCATTGATGACGAAGATGCTACGCAACAAAGCATTGATGATGCGCTAGAAAGCTTGAAAGCATCATTTAGCAAACTCTCTAAAAAAGAGGAGACAACCTCTAGTACAACAGAAAGTAGCACAACAGAAAGTAGCACAACGGAAAATAGCTCGAAGAATACCAATTCGATAACCAGTAATTCTAAAAGCAATGAAAAGAATAGTGATAAAGAGAATGATAGTGAGAAAAAATTACCAAATACTGGAGCGAAAAATTCATGGGTCTTAAGTTGGGTTGGGGGGCTTTTACTGGTGGTAATTGCTGTCTATGTTATTTTTAGAAATATAAAAAAATATCGAAAATAATTAGGTTTCATTATGTAACCGTGCCTGAAAAAGGTTAGAGCAAATAAGCGTTATCCCATACAAAGGATAACGCTTATTTGCTATTTTAAAAAAATTAATCTCGTTGAAACAAATCTCTTGTATACACTTTTGATTTAACATCGCTTAATTGTTCGTCAAAGCGGTTTGCAATAATGCAGTCACTTTGTTGTTTGAATTTATCTAAGTTATTCACGACGACGCTACCAAAAAAAGTGGATCCGTCTGGCAATGTTGGTTCGTAGATAATAACAGTTGCACCCTTAGCCTTGATGCGCTTCATGATTCCTTGAATGCTACTTTGGCGAAAATTATCAGAATTGGATTTCATCGTCAATCGATAGACTCCAATGATCACTTGTTTTTCAACCGTGTTGTCGAACGTATTTTCTTCATGATAACTATAGTAATTTGCTTGATTTAGTACGCGATCGGCAATAAAATCTTTCCTCGTACGATTGCTTTCCACGATGGCAGTGATCATTGTTTGAGGAACATCATCATAATTTGCGAGCAATTGTTTTGTATCTTTTGGTAAGCAATACCCACCATAGCCAAATGAAGGATTGTTATAGTGCGTACCAATACGGGGGTCAAGGCAAACACCATCAATGATATCCTGAGTGTTGAGGTTTTTCATTTCTGCATAAGTGTCCAATTCATTGAAATAGGATACGCGTAGAGCCAGATAGGTGTTAGCAAATAGTTTTACTGCTTCAGCTTCTGTACAGCCAATTAGTAAAGTAGGAATCGTTTGTTTAATTGCACCTTGTTGGAGCAGTGCCGCGAAATTTTCGGCTGCTTTTTGTATCTCTGGGTTATCTTTCTCAGTCGAAACAATTATTCGACTAGGATAAAGATTGTCGTAAAGTGCCTTTGATTCACGCAAAAATTCGGGACTAAATAAAATTCGGTCGGTCTGGTACTTTTGACGAACTGATGTCGTATAGCCAACTGGGATAGTTGATTTAATCACCATAAAAGCAGTCGGGTTTACTTTTAAAACGAGTTCAATAACTGCTTCAACAGCAGAAGTATCAAAAAAATTACGCTGACTATCGTAGTTGGTAGGAGCAGCAATGACCACATAATCTGCTTTTCGATAAGCGGCTTCAGCATCTAAAGTGGCAGTTAAGTCTAACTCTTTATCTGCTAAGTATTCTTCCAAGTAATCATCTTGAATGGGTGCTTTCTTTTGATTGATTAAATCAACTTTTTCTTTAATGATATCTACAGCTGTAACATGATTGTGTTGGGCAAGTAGAACAGCAATTGACAAACCAACATAGCCTGTTCCAGCTACGGCAATGGTTAGCGGTGCTGGACTATGAATATCTTTCGTTGCTTTCGCGAGAAAAACCGTTTCTGGTTCAAATGAAAGAACTTGTCCTAATTTTTCCAATTGTGGGATTGAAGGAACAAACGTTTCTTTTTCAATACGAGAAATCAACGCACGATTGATATCGGTTTTATCTGCCAAATCTTGTTGCGTCATTTGTAATTTTTTCCGTTTGGTTACGAGTAGGTTGGCTAGAGTGGTGCTTGAAAATGTCTTCATAGCGAATCTCCTTTGTTAATATTGATAACAATATGAAGTATACATGATTAGTTGGAATTGAGCAATAAAAGCTTTTGTTTCTTAGTAAACGTATTCTTTTTCTAACTGTTATGTTATAATAATGACAAATAACTAATATTTTGTTATTTAAAATAACTTTTTTTAAGGAGAGAGGATATGACAGTAGTACGGAAGGCAGTTATACCTGCTGCGGGTTTGGGGACTCGTTTTTTGCCAGCTACTAAGGCCATTGCAAAAGAAATGCTGCCGATTGTGGACAAACCCACGATTCAATTCATTGTTGAGGAGGCTTTGGCTTCTGGCATAGAAGATATTTTAATTGTTACTGGCAAAGGCAAACGTCCGATTGAAGATCATTTCGATTCAAATTTTGAATTGGAACAAAATTTGGCTTCAAAGGGAAAATTTGAGTTATTGAAAGTTGTTGAGGAGACAACAGGAATTAATTTGCACTTCATTCGCCAAAAACATCCACTTGGATTGGGTCATGCGGTTTTGCAAGCGAAAGCATTTGTTGGCGATGAACCTTTTGTTGTCATGTTGGGTGATGATATTATGGAAGACAAGATACCGCTAACAAAACAGTTAATTAATAGCTATGAGAAGACAGCTGCCTCCACACTTGCCGTGATGAAAGTACCACATGAGGAAACGGGAAAGTATGGGATTATTGATCCTGAAGCAGAAGTTTGTCAAGGCTTGTACAGTGTGAAACGCTTTGTTGAAAAGCCTAGCCCAGACGAAGCGCCAAGTAATCTTGCCATTATCGGTCGATATCTTTTGCGACCGGAAATTTTCGAAATCTTAGAAAGACAACAACCTGGTGCTGGCGGTGAGATTCAACTGACCGATGCAATTGACCAATTAAACAAAATTCAACGCGTCTTTGCTCATGAATTTAAAGGCAAACGTTATGATGTTGGGGACAAATTGGGGATGTTAGAGGCCAATATTGAGTTTGGCTTGCGCCATCCAGATACAAAAGACGGCTTAAAACAGTATTTGAAAAAGTTAGTCAACACGCTTGATCAATGAACAACTGCCTCTATGCAGGCAGTTGTTTTTTTAGTATAATTGAAAGCGCGAACGATAACAAATGTAATTAAAGGAGGGGCTCTTGTTGAAAGATGTCTTTTTTTGGAATGTAAAAATCGATTGGGAGGCGTTAGAAAAACCATATATTCATGTATTAACGGATGAACGAGTCATTTCAAAAATGGAGCAGAGTATGGTACATCAACACCAAGCAAACCAAGTTTTTTCATGGTTGGAACAACGGCACCATTATAACCAAAAAGGAAACATGGGGAAAAACCTTCTAATTATTAGAGGAATTCATGGGGCTGGAAGAACGTCATTTTTACTATCAATTAAAAAAACATGTCATGAAGGGAACAACGGCGTTTATCCGTTATCGTTTAATGTTGAAAAAGGAATGGCAGAAGGTGCATTGAGGAATTGTATTGTAGATGAAGTGCAGCGAGAACTTCTTAAATGGGAGGATTTGGATAAAGAGGAACACCGTTTGGCATTTTGCTCAGAGTATGAATCATTGCTTGCAATGTTGAAGGCTAGCAAGACAATGAACGATTTTCAAAACGATTTGTCCAAAATAGTCTGTTTATTCCTTAAATGTGCTTCACGCGTATCTGGAAAAACATATCGCCATCTGCTTTTTTTGGTGGATGATTCTGGTGACTATTCGGATGAACTATCCTTAAAGAATAGACAGAATGAAATAGAAGAATTATTTGCTTTCCAACAAATGGCAAGTTGTATCTATGCGATGGTGGATGAAGGAAACTATTTCATGAATTTAAAAGAAAATCAGTCGCGGCCCCCTCAAATTCGATTAACCTTGGATAATCCTCGCCCGCTCTATACATATTTGTTGAAGCATGTTATTGAAGGAAAGGATATTTGTTCTTCCATTATCCAACAAACAGGAATTGATTGGAAAAGGGGCATGGATGTGAAGCAATTTTTAGGGAAGCTGAGTCTTGCTGTTTGTCAAATACCTATGAAACAAGAGTATCAATCGATTTTTGCATCGTTGATGGTTCTAAAAAGAGATAGCATAAAGGATATTTTTACATGGCTAAAAATGCTAAACAGTGTTTGTGTTACCAATGATTGGCAAGAGGTAAATTATTGTAATTCACTGGATTTTGTTCATTCTTGGCAACCAACATTGGATAAATTAAAAGATGAAATTGATACATTTTTTGTATCTGAAGATTCCTAGTTGTTTATGGCAGAATAAAAGTACACACGGTTGCAGCGCAAAAGTGCATAGTCCCGCAAATCGCTTAAGATATATTAAAAAGCCATTGCGGGCAACCTGAAAT
>NZ_JBHUMO010000016.1:0-17494 GCF_042685105.1 Enterococcus camelliae
ATAAGAGACACCGCTGTTAGTAAAGAAATAAGCTATCAAGTATGCTCTATTCCCAAGAAGCTCCCACTTCAAGCGTTAAGAACCGTCAGGTTTAGCTAAGTGGTGAGTAGTTCACAATTTGTTTCAATCAATATGAAGTTGGACAAGTTTGTTTAGTAATGTTCGATAATCATATTGGTATATATGATTTTGAAATATACAAAGAATTTCAAAAGCAAGGATTTGGAAATGAATTTCTGAAAGAGTTACTTCTAACGAATAATGAATCAGATATTGGGAATATTTATATTCAGACATGGAATCAGAACATAATTGCGAAACAGTTATATTCGTCTAATGGATTTAGTGTAATAGGAAAATATCATTATTACATGGTAACCGAATAATAGTAGGGTATTAATAAATTATAACCACGAACCACACTTAAAAAGGTTGGAATATCGTGTATTCGGGCTTAAGGGAGCGTGACAAAAATCTGTCACGCTCCCTTTTGGACTCCATAGTATAGGTATTGTTATTTAAACTGAGTGGCGATACCAAATAGTATACAACCTTTTTATTTACGCAAATCATCAAGAAATTCAGTTTTTGAAATGGTTTTTTCATCCTTCATCTTAATAATTTTTGCAGGAGAGCCAGCTACAACAGCACCCGCAGGAACATCTTCTGTTACCACAGATCCCGCTGCAACAACAGCGCCTTCACCTACGCGAACACCTTCTAAAACAACAGCGTTCGCACCAACTAATACCTGGTCTTCAATGATGACTGGAGTAGCTGAGGGTGGTTCTAGAACGCCTGCAAGAACAGCACCGGCTCCAATATGGGCTTTCTTGCCAACGGTTGCTCGTGCCCCTAGAATAGCGCCCATGTCAATCATACTTTCTTCTCCAACAACGGCACCAATATTGATGACAGCCCCCATCATAACGACAGCATTTTTCCCGATGACTGCTTGGTCACGGATAAAAGAACCTGGCTCAATACGAGCATCGACTGTTGTTAAATCAAGAAGCGGAACAGCCGAATTTCGGCGATCGTTTTCAACATATACATCGTGAATGATGGCTTTGTTCGTTTCTAGAAAGGCATGAATTTTTTCTGCGTCACCGACGGCAAAATAGAATGATTGGCTTCCGAACAAGTGAATGTCCTCAGCGGTAACCCCTGCAAGATCGCCTGAAATATAGGCTTTGACAGGAGTCTGTTTGGTTGCATTTTTAATAAATTTTGCGAGTTCATATGGATCGGTAAATTGTAAATCAGACATGAAGTCACCTCTTTTTCTTAAATTAGTTACTTAAAAGTTCTTTCATTGAATAGAAACCGGGAGCCTGTGTTACTAAAAAGCTAGCCGCTTTTAAGGCGCCGTTCGCAAAAATATCACGCGAAAGGGCAGTATGTTTTAATTCAATTAGCTCATCTTGGCCGGCAAATAAGACAGTGTGTTCACCTGGAATGGTGCCGCCGCGAACGGCATGGATGCCCATTTGACTACGTAGATTTTCATTGTGGTTGCCTTGGCGACCAAAAAGATACTCTTTTTTGGTTTGGCAAACTTCATTGATACTGTCTGCTAACAACAGTGCGGTACCACTAGGGGCATCTTTTTTCTGATTGTGGTGTTTTTCAATCATTTCAATATCAAAGTCACTTTCCAAGTTGGGGGTGATTTGTTGCAATGCTTGAATCAGTACGTTGATACCTAAAGACATATTTGCAGAAAAGAAGACGGGAATGGTCTCAGCAATTTTTTTCATTTGATTAAGGGTAGCCGCTGGCAATCCTGTTGTGGCAATCACAATTGGTAGGGCCTTTTTTTGTGTATCTTTTAGTAAAGTTGGAACAGTTTCGAAATAAGAAAAATCAATTACCACATCGGCCTCTTCTTTGACTTCCGATAACGATCCGTAAACTGGGAAAGGCGCAAGGGGGCCTTTTTTTCGGTCAATCCCGGCAACAATTTCATACGTAGGATTGTTCGCCACCATATCGGCGATTACTTTGCCCATTCTGCCATGGGCACCACTTAAGATGATTCGTATCATCGCTTTTTAAACCTCCTACAATAAACCAAAATCGGTCATTTCTTTTTTAAGACGATCAATGGTTGCTTCTTCAGGTACTCCCAAAGGCAGACGGTAATGCATCTCGCATTTTCCTAATAACGAGGCAGCTGCTTTAACGGGTACGGGATTTACTTCGGCAAATAGCGCATCAATCAATGGTTTTTGGGTCAATTGCATGGCTTTTGCTGCTTGAACGTTACCCTGTAGATAATCGTGCACCATTTTAGATGTTTGTTGCGGGGCAATATTACTAATTGTTGAGATGACACCTAGTCCACCTACGGACATTAGCGGCAATACTTGATCATCATTACCTGAATAAAGAGCAAAGTCGTCATCGATTAAACGGGCGATTTCTACTACTTGGGAGATATTTCCGCTTGCTTCTTTGATTCCTTTGATATTGGGAATCTTTTTTAGCTCAGCAACGGTCTCAGGCGTTAGATTCATTCCTGTTCGCGAGCCCACGGAATAAAGCAAAATTGGTAAATCAACGCTATCACAAATTGCACGATAATGCGCAATTAAACTTGTTTTTGTGGCTTTATTATAGTAAGGCGTTACCACCAACAATGCATCAGCACCTACTCGTTGGGCTTCTTTGGATAGGTGGATACCATGTTCTGTATTATTTGAGCCTGTCCCACCGATGACAGGTACGCGTCCGGCTGTTTTTTTCACGACTGCTTCAATGACGGCAATATGTTCCTCATCGATTAAAGTAGATGCTTCACCAGTCGTACCACAAGCGACAATCGCATCGATGCCTGACTGAATTTGCCATTCGACCAATTCATCTAACTTTTCATAGTCCACCGTTCCATCTTGTTTCATTGGGGTAATTAAAGCAACTGCAGCGCCTTCAAAAATTGCCATTTTTACACATCCTCTCATAAGCATCTATTTTTTTTGAATTGAATAAAAAAACCAATTCACTATAGATTATTGGAATTATATACTATAATATTAGAAAATATCAATGATTAACCGAAAAAATGGCGAGAATATCATGAGAAAAAAATAAATAAAGGAATGGTTTGATGGAAATTAGTCCAGCTGTCTATGATTTGCTTACGGAAGTAATTGCAGATCGACGCGCCCTACACCAAATACCTGAATTAGGATTACAGGAAAAAGAAACGAGTGCCTATATCAAAAAAAGATTGGCCGAATTTGGTATTACAACTGTCTATGATTTATTGGATACAGCAGTTGTTGCCGTTTTACAGGGGGAAAAGGAAGGGAAAACACTTGCTTTTCGAACCGATATTGATGCTTTGCCGGTAACAGAAGAGACGGGTGTTCCCTTTGCTTCTCAACATCCTGGCAAGATGCATGCTTGTGGGCATGATGGGCATATGGCGACAATGTTAGGTTTTGCGAACTATTTAGCAGCGCATCCGGCTGAAATCATGGGTACAATTGTCCTCCTATTTCAGCCAGCTGAAGAGGGACCAGGGGGGGCACAGTTATTAATCGATGACGGTTTTTTAAGTAAGTTCAAAGTGGATGAAATCATCGGATTGCATGTGTTCCCTGAATTCAATGAAGGAATCATTGCTTGCAAGCCACACGCGATGATGGCGCGCAATGGTGAAATTTATTTGACAATCAAGGGGACTAGTTCGCACGGTGCTCAGCCTCAACAAGGAGCAGATGCAATACTAGCGGCCTCAGCCATCATTCAAGGGTTACACTCCATTGTTTCGCGTAATATCAGTCCAATGGAATCGGCTGTTCTTACCTTTGGAAAAATAACTGGTGGCGAAGCAATGAACATTATTCCTGGATTGGTGAAAATTGAAGGCACGATGCGGGCTTTTTCCGATGAAGTTTATGAAACCATGACGAATCGTGTGCAAACCGTAGCAACCGAACTTGCAAAGGGCTATGGCTGTGAATGCGTGGTTGAATTTAACCACATGTATCGTGTGGTGGACAATAATCCTGCAATGGTACGAGCGTTGGAAAAGATTGCCGGGGACTCGTATGTGGAAACACCACCTTATATGCTAGCTGAAGATTTTTCAATGTATCAAAAAGAGATTCCAGGCTTGTTTTTCTTTGTAGGAATTCGCAATGAAGCAAAGGGTTATGTCGCGCCGTTACATAGTGGCAAAATGAATTTTGATGAAACCTATTTACTAGGCGGCATTGAATGCTATCGACAATTAATCCAGGAATTAAATAAAGGAGAATGACAATGAGTGAGAAAACAAATCATCTTTTTTGGGATGGTTGCGATGTGGTCGAGTTGGCAAAAACATATGGTACACCGCTATATGTTTTTTCTGAGTCAAAAATTGAGCAAGCCTGCCAAGAATTACAAACAAATTTTATCAAAAAGTATGAACGCGTACGGGTTGCTTATGCTTCAAAGGCGTTTAATGTGTTAGCAATGCTAAAACTTGTTGAAAAGGAAGGTTTATGCTTAGATGTGGTCAGTGGGGGAGAATTGTATACAGCCATTGTCGCAGGGTTTGAACCGGAGAAAATTGAATTTAACGGCAACAATAAATCAGTCGCGGAAATTGAAGAAGCCCTCGATTATGGTGTGGGTCGGTTTATTATCGATAGCATTCAGGAATTGGATGTGATCCGAGCAATTTGTCACAAAAAAAACAAAATTGCAAAAGTACTCTTTCGGATTACGCCCGAGATTACCGTTGAAACCCATCGTTATATTTCTACGGGTCAAAAAGATTCAAAATTTGGTATACCCCTAAATGAAGAAGTCCTTTTTCCTTTAATTAAACGTGCCATTGATGCGCAAGAGATTGATTTTTATGGGATTCATTTCCATATTGGTAGCCAATTATCGGACAATCACACGCATTTGGCGGCGGCCAAAGTTGCGTTAAATTTAGTAAAACAAATCAAGGAACGCTTTGATTACGATGTCAAGGAACTTAATTATGGTGGAGGATTTGGTGTTCGTTATACGAAAGAGGACACGCGGCAACCCTATGCCTATTTTCTTGATCCATTAATGGAGGAGACCATTGCCTTTTGTACGGCACATCAACTGTACCGACCGACAATTGTCATCGAACCTGGAAGAAGCATTGTAGCCGAAGCAGGCATCACCTTGCATACGATTGGGAGTATCAAAACATTACCTGATATTCGTACGTATGCATCAATTGATGGTGGGATGACTGACAATATTCGACCGGGTCTTTATCAAGCACAGTATGAAGTTACCATAGCCAATAAACAAGATGAGCAGCCCTGTGAACTGGTGACAATTTCAGGGAAAGTATGTGAAAGTACGGATATTTTGGTCAAAGACGCATCATTACCAAACATTGCAACCGGAGATATCCTTGTGACATTTACGACCGGTGCTTATGGCTACTCGATGGCTAGCAACTATAACAAAATTCCTATTCCAGCAGTGGTCTTTGTTAAAGAGGGGCAAGCGGAAGTTGTCGTCAAGCGCCAAACGTATCAACAAATCATTCAAAACGAAGTCATCCCAAATCACTTACTCAAGGAGGAACGAAAATGAAAATTCCTTTTTACAAAATGCAAGGAGCAGGCAATGATTTTATCGTCGTTGACAATCAACAATTGCAACTGACTAGAGAACAATTGGTGACTTTGACCAAAAAAATCTGTCAACGGCGAATCTCTGTTGGTTCGGATGCCTTGATGGTTGTTGACACACCCCAAAAAAATGGCGATGTTCGAATGGTCTTTTTTAATGCTGATGGCACGGAAGCTGAGATGTGTGGCAACGGAGCGCGATGTTTGGCTCGCTATGCATTTGAAAAAAAACTTGCTGGCGATGCGATGGTTATTGAAACGGTGGCGGGGGATGTTCCTGCTTGGCGCTTAACAGAGCGCACGTACAAAGTGGAATTAAATGAGCCAACTGTCGAGCAATTCAACTTAGAATATGAGGACAATGGAACCACCCAAGTGATTGATTATGTTGAATTAGGTAATCCCGGGTTGCCCCATGTGGTTGTACGCTGTGATGAATTATGGACAAAGCCACTCGAAGCCTTTGAGCCTTTTGCCAGAAACCTTCGTCATTGGTCCAAACTACCAAAAGGTGCCAATGTTAATCTGTATGCAATCGATCATCAAGGAAAAATCCTCTTGCGTACCTTTGAACGTGGTGTAGAAGGCTTTACACTGGCTTGTGGAACAGGGGCAGGTGCAACGGCCTATTCATTGGTCCAAAAAGGTCTTGTACCGAATACCACTGTATCATTGCACACTTTAGGAGGAATCCTAGAAGTTGACGTTCAAGATCATCAGTTGTTTTTAAGCGGGGACACCAATATTATTGTTGAAGGTTCAATTATGGATGAAGACTTGAATATTTAATTTTTTTTGAATATTTCGGACTGAGGCATCCTTTCACAACAATCATGGTAAAATGAGAACATGATAGGAGGACGAAAAGATGATATATGGATTAGATAATGGGTTTACCCTTTTATTAGTCATCATAGGTATGGGCCTTTCCTTAGCTGCATCAGCTTTTGTTAAAAGTACGTTTAGCAAATATGACAAAGTGCAGAGTCGCAATCACGTAACAGGAACGGAGGCTGCCCAATACATTTTAAAGAGCCAAGATATTCATAATGTTGGGGTTCAAGGAATTGCCGGTGATCTAACTGACAACTACAACTCTGGGAATAAGATTTTAAGTTTGTCTCAAGCAACGGCTCAATCGACATCGGTAGCCGCAATAGGTGTAGCCGCACATGAATGTGGTCATGCGGTGCAAGATGCTGTCGGTTATGCGCCTTTGCGAATCAGAGCTGCGATTGTTCCGGTAGCCAATATTGGTTCAACTATTTCCATGCCTCTGATTTTGATAGGTTTATTGTTACGAGGCTCTTTTTTAATTAATTTTGGGTTATTGGCTTTTTCCATGGCCTTTTTGTTCCAAGTAGTGACATTGCCAGTGGAATTTAATGCTTCCCGGAGAGCTTTAGCTATTTTGGGCGAGGGTGGGCTGCTAACAGAAGAAGAATTGCCCATGGCTCGTAAAGTTTTGATTGCTGCGGCTTTGACTTATGTTGCTGCTGCAATTACAACGTTATTGCAGCTATTGCGATTGATGATTATCGCGAAAAATCGGCGGAACTAGGTTCATTTGAGCCGCAATTGACAATCATTTCAGTAAACAAAACAAGAACCTCATGGTATCATAACATTAGATGAAGGAGTGGATGAGATGAAAACTTCAACAAAATTAACAATTGGTGTGAGTGTGGTAGCGGTGGCAGGTGTTGTGACTGCGGCGGTCGTGTCAGATAAGGTGTTAACCAAGGTACGTTATGCAAGCAATCGTTGGAAAGTGAAGAAATTCGTTTCAGATAAGTTTGATGGAAATGAAACGCTCTTAGGGGTTGTTGATAATCTGAGTGACAGAGATATTGATAATGTGATGACGGTTGTAAAGAAAGTTAAAAAAGGTAAGAAACAAGTCTCGGTTTATGGAAACAATGTAAAAGAAACCACTGAAAACGTCAAAGAAAAGCTACAAGATTTTGTTAGTAGTGTCTTTGAATAAACATTAATGCAATGTTCGAACAAAAAATAAGCCTGTGAGTAAGCCAGAAGTTCGCAATCCGTACTGAATCAGTTCGTAATGAGTCAAGTTTAAGCAAGCTATCCAATGGAGACTGCTTGAAGCTTAATCATGGATGCGATTGTCTGTACGCCTTACGAAGCAGGCTTATTTTTTGAGAATTGGCTAAACTAAATTAGGAGAAAAGCGTGGAGAAAAGAAGCAATTTAACCACTGAAGAAAAAGAATCATTTATGCGTGAAGCAATCAAAGAAGCTAAAAAAGCACAAGCCATGGCTGAGGTACCAATCGGAGCAGTCATTGTACTTGATGGGAAAATTATTGGCAGAGGTCATAATTTACGGGAGCAAACTCAAGATGCAACAATGCATGCAGAGATGATTGCGATTCGTGAAGCCTGTGAAGAAATTGGTAGTTGGCGGTTGGAAAGAAGTCAGCTATTTGTGACACTCGAGCCTTGTCCTATGTGTAGTGGTGCGATGATGTTATCACGGGTCGAAGAAATCTATTTTGGGGCGTATGATCCAAAAGGCGGAGCTGCAGGCAGTTTACTTTCGTTAGCAACCGACCAGCGTTTTAACCACTGGAGCTATGTTGAAGCCGGCATTTTACAGACTGAGTGTAGTGAACTTTTGAGCACTTTTTTTAAAGAGTTACGACAAAAGAAAAAATTACAAGCAAAAAAAACTAGCGTGCAAGAATAAAATAAGGTATACTAGATTTTGCCGAAAGGCTAGGACAATGAGGACCTTGTGAATTGTGTCAGATCTGGAAGGAAGCAGCACTAAGCAGGAGTCTTCATGTGTCTGATAAAGTTACTTGATGATTGAAAGACTAGCACTATAAAAACGACAAACAGCCTCTAAGATGCGGTAGTACATCTTAGGGGCTTTTAATTACGTATTTTACCGTCACTTAGTACCTCAAATGAATGATTCAAGAACCATTCACAAAAAAATAACAGCGCTTTCTTTTATTGGTTGACAAAAAAGTGAATGATTGATAATCTGGCCCTAACAATTATCTAAACAAGGAGTGGTTTTGCCAATGAGATTAGTAAAGAACGATTTAAACGAAGTGCTAAGCATCTTTAGAAAAAATCATCCTACATTGAATCCAAAAGAACAAACAATTATTCAGGCGTGCCAGGTGAGACTAACGAACAAAAATGAACCTCAAGAACGGGAGTTGCTCACGATAATTCAGTCGTTGCGAACCCTGTCGTTGAATCAAGAATTATCGACAGCAGGACGGTTGTTGTTAAAGAAATTACAAAGAAAACAGTGGCTTTGGGGGTTGTTAAATCAGTCGCCATTTTTTGGGAGATAACTATAGTCACAACAATTGGACTTGTAGGCTATCCACTTTTGAGGACTCTGTTTTTGCCAGTATTTTTTATCTAGATCTTGAAAGGGAGTGTGCAATGATGCTCTCTTTTTTTGTTATAGACGTATTGTGAATCGACGGTTGCTTGTCGCAATGCAAAATGGTTTGGTTAAGACTTGGCTATATTGATTTTTTTTGACAAACAAGTCGACCTATGACAAACTTTGACTATTACTAAAAGAAGGTGAGCAAACAAGGTGGGAAAAAAATTACGAATTATCCATACCAACGACTTGCACTCTCATT
The DNA here is from genome assembly GCF_042685105.1 of Enterococcus camelliae. Classification (NCBI taxonomy): domain Bacteria; kingdom Bacillati; phylum Bacillota; class Bacilli; order Lactobacillales; family Enterococcaceae; genus Enterococcus; species Enterococcus camelliae. The sequence goes on from NZ_JBHUMO010000016.1 coordinate 9,256, forward strand.
TTGAAAACTGGCCACGAGTCAAACGGTTCGTCAAACAACGACAAATCATTCGTGAAAATGAAGCCATCTTGACCGTTGACTTGGGAGATTTTATGGATCGTTGGCATCCTTTAACAGAGGCTACTGATGGTCAAGCCAATATTGAAGAAATGAACACGATACATTACGATGCAACCACGATTGGGAACAACGAAGGCATTGGCAATCGCAAGGAGTGTTTGAATCATCTCTATGATGAAGCCAATTTTGATGTTGTGCTTGCCAATTTATTTGATAAGACAAGTTTGCTGCGTCCTAGTTGGGCCCAACCCTATAAGCAAATCACGACGGAGAATGGCATTCGTGTTGCTCTTATTGGCATGACAGCACCGTTTCCACTCACCTATTTGCCAAATGGTTGGGATGTACGTGAACCAATGGAACTCCTACCTGATCTTGTAAACGAATTACGGCCACAGGTGGATGTGCTGATCTTGTTAAGCCATCTCGGCATTGAAGCGGATTATACCATTGCAGATGAATTTCCGCAGTTTGATGTAATCATTGGCTCGCACACGCATCATCTTTTTCCAAATGGGGAAAAAAGAAACGGGGTACAATTAGCAGCTGCCGGAAAATTTGGTCGTTACGTTGGCGAAGTCGAACTAGAGTTTTCACAGCAAAACCAACCAATAAGAACAAAAGCGCGGACCTTTGCCGTCGACAAAATGATTGCGCATCCGGAAGATGAAAAACAGATTGCAGATTGGCTGCAGCAAGGACATGAACGCTTGGCAACAGTACCAATTGGTCGGCTGCCTTATCCTTTAAGTAATGATCCTCAAGTTTATGAACATTCGTTGATTGAAGAAGCGTTGGACGCTATTCGAAAAAGGGGAGCAACGGAAAGTGCCATTTTAAACTCGGGTTTATTTTTAGAATCACTGCCAGCTGGGATTGTGAATCAAGATCAACTCCATACGATTTTGCCCCATCCCATGCATCTGATTCGGGTATGTTTGCAAGGCAAAGACCTGATCCGCCTTGTGTTCGAAATGGAGAAAAATCGTGCCTTTCTCTCTCATTATCCAATGGTTGGCATGGGCTTTAGAGGAAAAATTTTTGGTCAAATTCGTTACCTAGGCCTGAGCTATGATGCGACCAATCATCAAGTCTATTGGCAGGGGAAAATCGTAGATGAACAAAAGACCTATGCGTTTACAACGGTGGATCATTTTTTATTCATTCCATTTTTTCCGACAATTGAAATTGCTGGACAGGTGACCTTTTTGTTTCCAGAGTTTATCCGATCAGTGGTTGGTAGCGAGTTGCAAAGAAAATACCCAATTGATTAAAAAAGAATGCGTGAAGGTGCTGTGGTATTCACCTAAAACAGGTATAATAAAACGAGGTGGTGAAAAGATGACCAAAGAAGACAATTTAACGGATGAACTAACCGCTGTTTTAGAGGAAATTGTTGAAGAAACCAGTCAAGATTCTTCTAAAAGTAAGGGGTTATCATTTGAACAAATTAATGAAACAGAATTTTTCATTGATGGTAGACAATACCGGTTAGTAAAGGAACATCGAGCAGGATTTGATGCCGAGAAACTCGTCGAACGATACAGTGAGGTCCTTGCTCGCTATGATTATATTGTTGGTGATTGGGGCTATGAGCAATTACGCCTAAAGGGTTTTTTTGATGTTGAAAACAAACGAGTATTGCCAGATCAACGAATTGATACTTTAGAAGATTATTTGTATGAATTTTGTAACTTTGGATGTGCTTATTTTGTGTTAGAGCGGATTGGTGGAAAAAAAGAAAAAGCCCAAACAAAGAAAAATAAAAAACGATCATCCAATACAAAAAGAGTAAGAGGACAGGCACACGTTTCTGAAAAAAAAGAAACAATTGCGCCCCATTCGGAAAAGAAAAAAATGACCATTCGTCAAACAAAGCAAACGAAAAACAATCCCCAACAACCGACTAAACAGCAGGCAAATCGATCATCAAAAAAAGAATTTACGATTCGCCAAAGAAATGAAGGAGAATAGATGAAGTATAAAGGATATTTAATTGATTTAGATGGCACGATTTACTTGGGAAAAAAACCGATACCCGCTGGAAAACGATTTGTCGAACGATTGCAACAAGCACAGATTCCCTTTTTATTTGTAACCAATAATACAACAAAGCAACCAAACGTAGTTGCCAAAAGACTAGCCGATGAATTTGCTATTCATGTATCTCCTGAAACGGTCTACACGGCAACCTTGGCAACCATTGATTATATGAATGATCAAAATCTAGGCAAGACTGTTTATGTTATAGGGGAAGTAGGCTTGATTGACCCTATTTTAGCGGCTGGTTATCGTTGGGATGAGGAGCATCCAGCTTATGTAGTTGTTGGTTTGGATTCCAACGTTACCTATGAGCAATTTGCCTTAGCTACTTTAGCAATTCAGAAAGGTGCCCATTTTATTGGTACCAATCCTGATAAAAATATTCCAACTGAACGAGGGTTGTTACCTGGTGCAGGGTCATTGGTTTCCTTTTTAGCAACGTCAAGCCAAACAGACCCCGTGTATATTGGCAAACCTGAGGCGATTATGATGGAAAAAGCATTAGAGCATCTCGGTTGCTCCAAAGAAGAGGCTTTAATGGTTGGGGACAACTACGAAACCGATATCACCGCAGGTATTAAAAATGATATCGATACGCTATTGGTTCTGTCTGGCTTTACACCAAAAGAAGCAGTACCAACGCTGCCAGTACGTCCTTCCTATGTTGTAGAATCTTTGGATGACTGGGCTATTGAGGATGAGTAGACCATCTTTGCGATTTGTCATTGGCTTTGTGTGTTTGTGTTTGTTTTTGCTCTCATTCGCAATTACGATTACGATAAATAGTACTTGGCTTTATCGTTACGCTATTGACAAACTTGCTATTTTGCAGTGGACGACGTTATCAAAAGAAGAGTTGATGCATTCTTACCATCAACTCCTAGCTTTTTTAAATTTTCCATGGGTCAAAACATTGCAATTGGCTGATTTTCCAATGTCGCAATCAGGTCTCAGCCATTTTGTAGACGTGAAAAAATTGTTTTTATTAAATTATGCCGTTGCCATAATCACATTGATTCCAGCAGGGTCATTTCTGTATACCAATCGAAAAAATCAACAAGAATGGCAGTTAATTCGCCCATTCCAGATTGCTAGCATGGTTCCTGTTGTTTTTGGCTTTCTGATGTTGTTCGGCTTCGATCGTTTCTTTATTCAATTTCATCAATTGTTTTTCAGAAACGCAGATTGGCAATTCGATCCAACTACAGATCCGATAATCAATGTATTGCCCGAACAATTTTTTATGTATTGTTTTATTCTTTTTTTCCTTTTGATGGAAGGCTTCTTTATTGGAGGTTACTTCTATGCGAAAAAGATGTTCGCTTTGCGACTAGCCAATCCTAATGAAAAAAAATAAAAAACCATCAAGACAAGAAGGAGGTCATTCCTCTCTTACTTTGATGGTTCTTTTTATCTACTTAAATAAAGAATCTATTCGTCTGGATGTTGGTGTGCGATGCGACTTGCGGCAGCAGCAGCCATTGCCCCAACGATGTCATCTAAGAAGGTATGAACGTGAGGAGCTTCATGCGAGTTTAACATACTCAAAATACCTGGCTTCACTTTGTCAATATACCCATAGTTGGTGAAGCCAATTGATCCATAGACATTAACGATTGACAAAGCCATAATTTCGTCGATACCATATAAACCTTCATCATTGGCAACAATTTCTTGCAAAGGGGCAAGCAAAGCATTTTTTTCTGCAAGCATATCAAGTTGGATACCCGTCAGAATTGTATTCTGCACTTCACGTTTCCCTAAAACAGCTTCTACACTATCCATACACTCTTCAAGGCTAAGGTCAGGAATATAATTCACCTGTAAAAAATGGACCAGCTTTGCTATTTCAATCAATGGAACCCCTCGTTCTTCAAGTAGAGCACGTGCTTTCTTTTCTAAAGTACTTTGTTCAACACTCATCATTGTTCATCCTTTCGTTTTCGATTGTCCATGCTAGGAACTTCTTAAAAGAGCTTGTTAATGAAAAAGACTGGTGCTGTGCATTGGTTGGGTGCGATTTTTAGGATTGATGTAATGCAAGGCATTGTTAATCGCGGTAGGTGCTTCCCCAAACCCAGTGGCGATTAGTTTCACCTTTCCTTCGTACAATGCAACATCACCACAGGCATACACACCTGGTAAGGATGTCTGCATATCCGATTGTACAGTAATTCCCTGACGTGTGCTAGCGAGTCCCCATGATTTCAAATCCAAAGAAGAACTAAAGCCGTAATTAACAATCAATGAGTCAATGGCCAGTTCCACTTTTTCTTGTCCTTTCACTTCTTGTAGAATCAAGGTGTCTAAGCGATTTTCTCCACGTAAACCTTGAATGATGTAAGGAGTTAATAATGAAATCGAAGACTTCTCCAATTTGGAAACACTATGTTCGTGTGCCCGAAATTCAGGGCGGCGATGAATCAAATAGACTTCTGAGGCAATTGGTTCGAGCATAAGCGCCCAATCAATCGCCGAATCTCCGCCTCCAGCTATCGCAACCTTTTTACCAGCATATTTCATCAGGTCAGGGACGTAATAATCAATACCAATATTTTCATACTTTTCAGCGTGCTCAACAGCCAACTTTCTAGGCTGAAATGAGCCGTTTCCAAGAGCCAAAACGACTGCTTTTGAATAGTGAGTCGTTTTGTTCGTTGTAATTTCAATTAGGTCGTCCTCTTTGTGAAGTCCTAAAACCTGTTCTTCCAAACAATAAGTTTGATGAAACGAACGCAATTGATTCTCTAAATTTTGAACAAGTTCTCCTGCTTTTATTTTAGGAAAACCTGGGATATCATAAATGTATTTTTCTGGATATAATGTAGCCAATTGCCCCCCTAATTGTGGTAAGGTATCAATAATCTTTGTTTTTGCATTGCGCATCCCTGCGTAAAATGCAGCAAACATGCCCACTGGACCAGCGCCTATTATGGTTAAGTCAAAAACTTCCATTTGACATACTCCTCTCGTTTGACAATACATCGATTATAACAGAGAAATTGGTGAGTGGCATTTCTGACGTTTTCTGATATGATAGAACCAGATGGATCAAGGAGGAGAAGCAAGTGGCAAAATTTCCGCAATTAAACACAAATGAAAACAATGCACCAACAGCAACAATTAAAACCAATATGGGAGATATTACGGTTCAGCTTTATCCAGAATTTGCACCCAAAACGGTCAAAAATTTTCTAGAATTAGCAAAAAATGGTTATTACGACAATGTTATTTTCCATCGTGTTATTCCAGATTTTATGATTCAAGGTGGCGATCCTACCGGGACCGGTATGGGTGGTGAAAGCATTTATGGTGATAAATTTGAAGACGAATTTTCACCAGAATTGTTTAACATTCGAGGAGCTTTATCTATGGCGAATGCGGGACCAAATACGAATGGCAGCCAATTTTTTATTGTGAACAATCAAAACGTGCCTGCAAATATGATCAATCAAATGGAAGAGGCAGGTTATCCTTCAGAAGTGGTTGATGCGTATCGTGAAGGTGGAACACCTTGGCTTGATTTCCGCCACACAGTATTTGGACACGTAATAACTGGCATGGAGATTGTTGATAAAATTGCCGCGGTTCAAAGAGGACCACAAGATCGGCCAATCCACGATGTTGTGATTGAAGGAATTGAGATAAAAGAATAGGCTAATCAAATAACCATCCGCCAATTGCTCAACTTTACTGTTCAGTAGAGCGAGCCAATTGGCGGATGGTTTATTAGGCGAGAAAAGCGTCTGTGAATGTCTTTGTCAATTAGTTAGTGGGAAGATCTTTGAAAACGGATGTTAAGCGGGCTAAGCCTTCTTTCAACAATTCTTCCTGACACGCTATATTTAATCGTAAGTGTTGTGAGCCATGTGGTCCAAATAGTGAGCCATTGTTTAATACCACACCAGCTTGTTCTACCAAAAGATCTTGCAATTCTTTATCTGTTAGTCCGTAAGCAGAAAAATCGAGCCACATCAGGTAAGTACCTTGTGGTTTCATTACGTTCACTTTTGGTAAAAAAGTGAACGTAATGTGTACAGACAAGATCAATTTGTTTAGCAAAAAACACAAGTAGTTCATCTAACCATGATTCACAGGATTGATATGCAGCTTCTGTCGCAACATACCCAAATGTGCTAATTTCGTTAAATCGCCATTCATTTTGCATGGCAATCATTTTTTCTCTTAGTTCTTTGTTTTTAATAAAGATCATGGAATTTTTTATCCCTGCCAAATTAAACGTTTTGGTTGGTGCCGTAAACACAATCGAAAAAGTTGAAAAATCTGGATCAACGGTTTGAAAAGAATGGAATTGGTGACCAGGTAAAATTAAATCTTGATGAATTTCATCACTGATAACCATGACACCATATTTTTGGCAAAGTTTTCCTACTTGATACAATTCTTCCTCTGTCCAGACTCTCCCTCCAGGATTATGGGGATTACATAGAATAAATAGCTTTACTTGATGTTCTTTGATGCGCTCCTCCATGTCCGCAAAATCAAAGACAAACTGCCCATCTTTTTCCAGTAGTGGACTACGAACCAAATTCCGTTTTGCTTCAACTACCGCGGAAGCAAAAGGAGGATAGACAGGGTCGGTAATAAGGACAGAATCACCTAAATTAGAATATGCATGGACAGCTGTTGTTATACTGGGTACCACGCCAGTATTAAATAAAATTTCCTCTTTTTTTAACGAATAATTGTGACGATGAAACTGCCACTGAATAATCGCGTCGTAAAGACTTTCAGGAGCAAATGAATAACCAAAAATCCCTTGAGAAACAAAATTTGCCAATGCATCTTGAACAGGATTAGGTGCTTTGAAGTCCATATCCGCAATCCACAAAGGAATCAAGTTCTCTTTATGATACGTTTTTACAATACTGTCCCATTTAGTACTGTTTGTTCCTGTGCGCTCTACCTTTTCATTGAAGTTTATCATTAAATCAACCACCTTTTCGAGGAAAACCCTCACTTCTTTTTTTTGCTTAGATACAGTATAATATAAACCAATGAAAGAAGGAGGAAAAAATGACATATAAAATTGGACAAGTAATTGAGGGCACAATTACAGGGATTCAACCATATGGGGCATTTGTTTCTCTTGACGGGAGTACACAAGGGCTAATTCACGTATCCGAAATTCAATCGGGGTATACCAAAAACATCCATGAATTATTGAAAGTCGGGCAACAAGTGGCTGTTCAAGTAATTGATATTGATGCCTACTCTCATAAGATTAGCTTGTCACGGCGTACACTGGCGCATAGCTTTGTACAATTGTCCCATAAAAGAAAAAGATATTTTACAAATAAAAATAAAAAAATTGGATTTCAAACTATAGCAGAGGCACTACCGAATTGGATTGAAGAAGCACTAATTTTTATTGAGGAAGCACAACTATAAGTGTAGGAAAAGTAGTGGGGTGGGCAAATGATCGGAAAAAAATGGATTGCTGGAACAGTCATTTTGACGCAATCAGATGGTGAAAAGTTGTTTTTGGTGAAGCAAGAAAAGGAAAAAATGCATTTAGTATCCACAAAAGGCGACAGTGAGAAAACTGGTTTAGCCAGTATCCTAGAAGTATTGAAAAAAGAAGTTCATCTTGAAATTACACAACTAAAATTACTGGAATTGACGAATGGCGTGATTGCCGGGACAAATGTGCCACTATTTGTTTTTGAACTAGAGGAACAGCCAGACGTACAATTAGTGTTACCAGATCAATATCAGTGGCAAACATTTGAACAGATGCAAAAAGTAATTCAAAAATTTGAAATTGAGGGTATGCCCCAATTTTAGGGTGATAATATTTATTTAAAAAAAGGTTGACCGATAGAAAATCGTCTGTTATGATAATCAAGTCGCTGACAAAGACGACAACAAAATTTTAAAAAAATAAAATTAATTGTTGACATTCTTTCGGACAGATGATATGATTTAAAAGTTGTCACAGCACAACAAAGTAGACCTTTGAAAACTGAACAAAGTAAGCAAACGAACCAATTGTGTAAGGTGTTTCTATTAATTAGAAACAAAAATACATGCAAGCAAAAATGCGAGCAAAGTCAACAAACAGAGCTTAACAGTCGCAAGACTGAATCAAATTTTTTATGAGAGTTTGATCCTG
>NZ_JBHUMO010000017.1:0-1543 GCF_042685105.1 Enterococcus camelliae
AAAATCTCCTTATTGATTGTGTTGGAACTTCAATAATACACGATTTTTCGCTATGACGTTTTTTTATTGCTTGAAAGTGGCTAAGTTCATCTTACAATGAACCATTCTCATTTAATTTACCTAGTTTATACTTTAAAAATAAAACTATTCCAGAATCATCATTTGATAAGGCATAACATTTTTTAAAATCCCAATCCCAATCTTTTTCTTTAAACTTTTCTAACCAAATTTGTTCTTCCATTCCACCGACCTCCATATTTATGTTAACACAAATATACGTCATAGTTTTAAAAAAAGCAAGCATATATTTTTTATTTTCATATTATACGTCCCAACTATAGTCCCAAAACACAAAAAAAGACACCTTCCAAATAAATGGAAAATGTCTTGAAATGTTGATATATAGAATATATTAACGTTTTGAGAACTGTGAAGCTTTACGAGCTTTCTTAAGACCTGGTTTCTTACGTTCAACCATACGTGCGTCACGAGTAAGTAAGCCAGCTTGTTTAAGAGCTAAACGGAAGTCTGGGTCTACTTCTAGTAATGCGCGAGCGATACCGTGACGGATTGCGCCAGATTGTCCAGCATATCCACCACCGTTTACGTTTACGAAAACATCGTAAGCGCCTTTTGTTTCAGTAACGCCAAATGGTTGGTTGATTACTTCACGCAAGTCAGCGTGTGGGATATATTCAGTAACGTCTTTTTTGTTAACAGTGATTTTACCTGTACCTGGTACTAAACGTACGCGGGCCACAGCATTTTTACGACGGCCAGTGCCGATATATTGAGCTTGTGCCAATGAAATTCCCTCCTATTAGATTAAGTTTGTGATGTCCAATACTTCTGGTTGTTGAGCTGCATGTGGATGAGTTCCTTCAGCATATACGTGAAGTTTCATTCCTTGAGCGCGACCTAACGTGTTCTTAGGTAACATACCTTTTACAGAAGTTTCGATCAAACGACGAGAATTAGTTGCACGTAATTCACCAGCAGTTACTGATTTTAATCCTCCTGGGAAGTTTGAGTGACGGTAGTAAATTTTTCCTGAAGCTTTATTACCTGTTAATTTTACTTTATCTGCATTAATTACGATGACGAAATCACCAGTATCCACATGAGGTGTGAATGTTGGTTTATTTTTTCCTCGTAGAACAGAAGCTACGACTGCTGATAGACGTCCTAAAGGAACATCTGTTGCATCAACGACATACCATTTACGTTCTACTTCGCCTGGTTTGGCCATATATGTTGTACGCACAATTTTTTCCTCCAATTCAATTTCGAATGTTTACAATCATTTGAGTTTCCGGGGCTCTCATGGGGTAAACAATACCATTTAGTATGATACCCCAGAAACAGGTGAACCGTCAATGTTTTTCGTCTTTATTTTGCAACTATTTTTTCGTGGTAAGTTGTAAAATGAAATGCATAAAGAAATAAACAAAAAAATCATGTAGATACGTTATACTTAAAAGCGACAAAACCATAAGTATGAAAGAGGTATCTACATGACTAAAGCCAATTATACCACAGAAAA
>NZ_JBHUMO010000018.1:0-4137 GCF_042685105.1 Enterococcus camelliae
TGATAGAGATATTAATGCAAGCATAAATATTAAAACCGAAGGACTTTCGGGGATAGCTTAGTAAATTTACGACCGTTAGGACGTATTACCTAAGAACCCCACGACTTTAGTCGTGTGGAGTGTCAGTAGGGGCATTGGAAGGGACTATCTATAACTTTAGTCAACCACATTTGGTCATCAGTCCATGGCAAGAATTGCCCATTGTAAAAGTATATCAAGATTTTTTTCAAGGGAAAATGCGCAATCATCCTGAATTATGAAAAAATGATGATAAGAGCGAAGTGAACAAAAATTGCGCAAAATAATAATTGAAAACGGTTTATTTTATGCTATAATAACGGAAATTAAGCAAATGGTCTTTTTGAATTTTGTGAAAAATAGTATCTGAAGGCATTTGGTTCCGCAAGATGAGAATTTGCTAAACAGAACGATTGTCAACTTTTTCAAAAAGGCGTATGCTTAATAGGAGATTAAAGGTAAATTATACTTTAATTGAATTTAGTTAGGAAGGGAAGATCATTATGGCTTATCGAACAACCAATCCGTATACAGGAGAAGTCGAAAAAACGTACGATAATTTTACGGATGAACAAGTAGAAACAGTTTTGGCAAAGGCGCATGCAAACTATAAAGCATGGAAAAAAGAACCAGTTCAAGAGCGTGCCAAAAAATTGCAAGCAGTTTGTGACTATTTTTATGCTCATACAGATGAATTAGCGACAATTATTACACGTGATATGGGAAAATTATTCAAAGAAGCGCAAGGCGAAGTGATTATTTCTGCAGAAATTGCTAAATATTATGCTGAAAATGCCGAAAGCTTGACTGCACCGAAAGCATTTGATTCTCGCATGGGGAATGCCCAAATTGTGCCACGCCCAATTGGTGTGCTAATGGCCGTTGAACCTTGGAACTTTCCAATCTATCAATTAATGCGGGTGTTTGCTCCAAACTATTTATTAGGAAACCCAATGGTCTACAAGCATGCCAGCAATACACCAGGCTCAGCAGAAGCCTTTGAAAAATTCTTGCTTGCTGCAGGGGTTGAAGAAGGTGCAGCAACGAATTTGTTTGTTAGCTATGATCAAGTAAGTGCGATTATTGGTGACAAGCGTGTGCAAGGGGTTGCCTTGACTGGTTCTGAAAGAGCTGGGGAATTGGTTGCAGCAGAAGCCGGAAAAAATCTAAAACGGAGTTCATTGGAACTTGGTGGTAGTGACCCATTCATTATTTTGGAAGATGCAGATTTAAGCGAAATCCAAAAATTTATCGGTCAAGCGCGTTTGTATAATGCCGGTCAAGTATGTACTTCTTCCAAACGTTTTATCGTGACTGAAAACAATTACGATCAAGTACTAACAATGTTAACAGAAGCCTTCAAAGAAGCCAAAACTGGTGATCCATTTGACCCAGCAACAACGCTGGCACCATTAAATTCAGCAAAAGCCAAAAAAGATTTGGTGCAACAAGTGGAAAAAGCCATCGCAAATGGGGCAACTTTAAGCTACGGCGATATGAGTAAAAACCAAGGGGACGACGCCTTCTTTTATCCTGTTATTTTGACAGATATTACGAAAGACAATCCAGCTTATTATGAAGAATTCTTTGGTCCTGTCGGCGAAGTGTACAAAGTAAAAGATGAAGCCGAAGCTATTGAATTGGCGAATGACTCCGTTTATGGATTAAGTGGGGTTGTGTTCGCTGGTGATCCAGCTCATGGTGAAGAAGTAGCGGCTCAAATTGAGACAGGTTGCGTCTATATAAACAGTTACGGTGGTACTTTACCAGAATTGCCATTTGGTGGAGTGAAGCGTTCTGGCTATGGTAAGGAACTAGGTACATTAGGGATAGATGCCTTTATGAACCAAGAAATTTTGGTCACACGCGAAAAACCAATTGATCTCAATGATGCGTTTGGTGGCTTTGTTTAAACAAACCACGAGCATCACAGTTCAGTGAAAACAAAAAAAGATACACACAGCGAACGAAACCACTATTTTTGCTAGTGGTGGGCATGGGGGGATTCGGCAGAGTCCCCCATATCATTGCTTGTGTGCATCTTTTTTAGTGTGCTTGCCTTTTTCTAGTAACGTAAAAACTAACGAGATTGAGAAGCATAAGGATACTTGAAAAGAAAAAAATACCATTGTAGTCAAATAGATTGGCTAATACACCACCTGCTAACGGGCCCATAACACTCCCAATGGATTGAAAACTTTGATTATAAGAGAAAATCAAGCTGGTGTCTGCTTGGGGTGTCTCTTTGGTTAATAGGGTTTGAATGGAAGGAATCAGGGCAGCATCAGAAATGCCTGTCAGAAATCGTAAAAGCAGCAATCCCGTAATGCTGTGAACAAATCCAGTTAAAAAGAAAATGATACAGGCAAAGGCAAAGCCAAAAAACAGAATATTGGTCGTCCCATAACGATCCCCTAATTTGCCAAATGTTGGTGCAGCAATAATAGTTGAAATACCTGGCATCGCCGCCACAAACCCAGCCATTAAGGTGATATTTCCTCCAGTTGTTATTAGTTCTTTGACGAATAAGCTAAGAATGGGGTTGATTGCTAAATTGACGATTTGCACACTCAAGGTTGTTAGTAATAAAAAAAGGACAAAGCGATTTTGAATAACCGTCTGCAAATTCTTGGTCGGCTCTGTTGCTTGCTTTTGCTGGTCAGCTGCTAAGCGGAAGGTCGAGACATCTTCTTTGACAAAAAAGAAGGTCAATAAAAACACCACAAAGAGGATAACCCCAGTAATATGGAAGGAAAAGCGATAACCAAAGACGCTTGCTAGGACACCTCCCAATAACGGACCTAACAAAGTGCCGGCCGTTGACCCCGTTACGAGGATGCTCAAAGCTTGACCCGCGCGATTTTTGGGTGCTTGAACGGCGATCAGGGCATTCGCATTTGAAATGAAGCCACCAAAGGCTCCTTGTAGGGCACGCAAAGCCATTAATTGCCATACATTTGTGACAAATCCCATCAAAAAGAACACCACAGCCATCCCAAAAGAGGCTCTTAGTAACATCAATTTGCGCCCTTTTTTATCAGCCAGTCGCCCCCATAAAGGAGAAACGAGGGCCATGACAAGAAAAGCAGCTGAAAAGACGAGACTACTGTAAATCGTCAGTGAAGATTTAGTAAATGTACCTAACTCATCAATATATAAAGAAAGAAAAGGTAAGACCTCACTTAAGCCCATACCTGTCATAAATACGCCAAACCATAAGACAAACAAATTGCGTCTCCAGGTCGGCAAGTTTTTTAAAGAATGCAAATGAATCATAATCCGGACTCCTTTCATTTTAGATGATGCATATATCCTATTGGAAGCATCAAGAAGTTGTATGAGGAATGCTTGTGCAAAGGAGTTGGGCCAATTCAGCCATCGAATGAACCTGATACGTAGGGTGAATAGACGAAGAATCATGGGTCAAGTCTGTTTGATTCAGCCAAACACTATCAATTTCAGCATGATTGGCTCCGGCAATATCTGAATGCAAGGAATCTCCAATCATCAAGAAATCTGCTGGTTGATAGGTTGGGTAAAGCTGAAAAATAAACTCAAAAAACGCGCGACTCGGTTTTGCATGACCAATTTCAGAGGAAATCACAATCTGTTGAAAATACTGATCAAACCCTGTTTGGGCAAGCCGTTGGTATTGAGTGGTCGCTTTGCCATTCGTCCCGGCAACCAAGTGAATCCCGGTCTGAGACAATTGGGTTAGTAGTTCCCTCGAACCAGGAAAAATCGCATAGTTGGTATCCAGAAGATGGCGATAATGAGTTTCTGCTTGAGCACCATCAATCGATTGGTGAAAAGCGGCAAAGGTTTTGGCAAATCGTTCATCAAGCAATGGTTGTGCCAACGCGCCTTGTTCAATTTGCCGCCAAGTGTCTTGATTCACTTGCTGATAAGTAGCAAACCAATCGGAAAACTGCAATGGTCGGGTTTGAAAGGTTTCAAAAACGGAAACCAACCCCTGCTGTTCCCCAGCATGAAAATCAAGAAGGGTATCATCTAACTGAACCTCCCACGACTTAAGTCGCGGGGTTCTGAGTCCTTACGGACTTAAAACCCTTTGACCCAAATGTAGTTTCTTCTTGCCTGAGATACGGGATACCGAAG
>NZ_JBHUMO010000019.1:0-23197 GCF_042685105.1 Enterococcus camelliae
CCAGTTCAGACTAACACACCACGCTCAATGTCAATCAGCACGAAGCTTTATCAATAACATGCTTTATTTCGCTAGGTGGCTAACTTGTACTTGCAATTTGTCATAAAATAAATGCCAACAAATGCAAGTAAAAAAGCTAAAAATACGCTTCCTATCATGGTAAAAGTATAAGATTTTAATTCTCTTTTATATATTGCAATCATGCGTTTTGTTCCTCCTCTGATTCATTGACTAGCTTATCAGAAGGTGTTTCTTGCATAATTTCTAAAAAGACTTCTTCCAAATTCGCAGTGGATTGATGCATCTCTAAAATAGGAAGCTTGGCATTCGTAAATGCAAAGAAAAATGTCTCCCGTTCATCATTTTCATTGGAGACGGTGACTGACAGTTTACAGGATTTTTTTGCTGTTTCAGTTAATTGATACGTCAACTGAGAAAACTCACGCTCCATCACATCTTCGACTTCTTGCGGTGTCCCTTTGACTTCCAATTTTAAAATGATGGATGTGTGACCGCTTCGTTCAAGTTCTTCTTTTGTTTCATTGACGATTAGTTTTCCTTTTGAAATAATCAAAATATCATCACATAATTCTTGTACTTCTGCCAAAATATGGGAACTGAAAATGACCGTTCGCTCTTTGGAAAATTCGCGAATCAATTGACGAATTTCAATAATTTGTTTTGGATCTAAACCCACAGTCGGCTCATCGAGAATCAAAATTTCTGGCCAACCAATCAATGCTTGCGCTAATCCTACCCGTTGCCGATACCCTTTCGACAAATTTTTGATTAAGCGATTGCGGACAGACTGCAATTTTACCTTTTCAATCATTTCATTAACATGATGTTTTCTTCCTTCTTTTGGTACTTCTTTTAATTCCGCACAAAAATGAAGGTATTCTTCCACTTTCATGTCTAAGTATAATGGTGGAATTTCTGGTAGATAACCAATTTTTTTCTTTACCTCTTCTGGATGTGCTAAACTATCCAAGCCATCAATTTCCACACTTCCCGATGTTGCACCAATATACCCAGTAATGATGTTCATCGTGGTTGACTTACCGGCACCATTGGCACCCAATAAGCCATAAATTTTCCCTTTTTCAATTGAAAAACTTACATGATCCAAAGCAATATGACTGCCATATTTTTTGACAAGATTCTTTATCTCAATCATGACTTCACTCCTTCTGTCTTTTTGCTTTTTCTCATTTCTTTCTCTTTCAGAATAAGAAAGAGATATGAAAAAAAAATGAAGAAAGTCGTAATAATTATTTCATAAGAAGTAATTATTACGACTTTCTTAATCCTTTGAGTAATTGTCAGAAGGATGCATATGCTTTCTTTTTACTAGCTGCGCCAAATTTTTTTGATTAAAAACTAATAGTAACTTTGCTACAGTATAGGCAATTGCCAAAATACTCGTTATCCAAAAAATTGATATTCCGATTGATTGATGACGAACCATCAAGAATGGATAGGGACCAGACACTGCTCCCACTATATTTAAGAAGATAGTGATTTCTGCATAAAGAATCGTTGGTACCAATGCTAAATAGAGTGATTTTTTCTCAAGCGTTGCATGATGCTCAAAAAAAAATAAAGGATACAATTGCTAAGATAGGACTAAAAAAATGGTTATATAGCATTGAACCTTCTAAAAACATCATTTTATAACCCTGTAATCCACCCATCATTGGTGCGAGTACCAATAAAACAACAACAATAGTTAAGGCTAAACAAGCCGTAGATATGTAACGTAAAAGATGGACTATCTTCCTATTTTTTGTATTTTGAGGAATCCAACCAAGCAATAAGCATACATATAAGATACTTGTCAGTAAATTAAAAATATTGCTATCCTCAGTGTACATCTTCGTCATGCTGATTCCTTGTGTTGCGACACTAATACTTACACCTATAGTTCCTGATACTACCATCAAAACCCCCAGCCCAATTTGACCATAATTCTTTCGCAATTCTGCATTCTTCCTCTCTGATTCGTTCTAATCTATTACTCATTAACTTTACTTTACAAACCTTATCAATATCTTAAACAATCATTTTTTTAGGATTAACTAATAGCAAGTCCAAGTTAGCCATCCAGCAAAAAAATGTGTGATTGCTAAAATTCTTTGTTACTTGATATTAAACGCAACATCAACAGCTAATAACTAGGTGCATCTTATTCAATAGGATACCCCTCCCGTTGCACCGTACGTAAGGGTCTCGTATACGGCGCTACATTTGTATTGTATTCACGATTCTCTTAGATAGTAAGTTAACGGATTGACTAGACCTGGTCGCTCCTTTTTCTTTCGAGCTAGAACTATCGGGTTCAAAATGAAGTTAACGACAATCATCCCACTTCGTCTATACCACCCAACGATTGCTGATTTTAAAGACTCTCGTGCTTAGACGTCCGTAGGACCTCCCAGGGTAGGACACTTATCTTTCACTTTACAACCTCTTGATTTACTGTCTTGGTTTTAGGTTTACCTTTTGTCCTTCGGTTTGTTATGCAACCTCATCCACCATTTAGCCTCATCAAGTTTCTGTTCGTAGGCTCAAAGTTTTGCTACACCACTTCCTTCACCCCGCCATTACTGACTTCGGCTTGTGGTTCGCTACGCTTGGTGGTAACTACCTGCGACTGGACTTTCACCAGCTAGATAAGTGCCATGCCTGGCACACATAAAAAAGCACTGCTTCTATAAAGATAGAAGCAGTGCTTTGAATTGAACTAAATGATTAAGCTTTTACAACATTTGTTGCTTGAGGGCCACGATCTGAATCTTCAACATCAAAAGTCACTGCTTGACCTTCTTCTAATGTTTTGAATCCATCACCTTGGATTGCAGAAAAATGTACGAATACATCGCTGCCATCTTCGCGTGTAATAAAACCAAACCCTTTTTCAGCATTAAACCATTTCACTGTACCTTGTTCCATTCTAAATAACCTCCTCATGCATAAAGCATGTTAATAAAATTGTAACATTGCTCGCGTATGATAGAGGTGATACAATTTGTTTCAACTTCTATTCCCAAACAAAATTACAACTTTATTTTACACGCTTGTTTGTCTGATTGCAATAGGTAGCCCTATTGGAAAAATCCTTCCTCACGCAAACTAATGTATTGACCATCGCCAATAATCAGATGATCCAAAACCTCAATTCCCATCATTTCACCGCATTCCTTCACTCTTTTGGTAAATTGTAAATCATTGGATGAAGGTTGTGGATTACCTGAAGGATGATTATGTGAGAGAATCATTCTCGCTGCACTTACCCGAACAGCTCCTTTAAATATCTCTCTCGGATGTGCGACAGATTGATTCAACGAACCTACGAACAAGGTTTCTTTTTTGATAATTTCATTTTTGGTATTTAAATACAAACAGAGCAAATGCTCCTGCCGATAATCTTTCATTTCTTCCATGAGTTGTTGAGCGACTGCATAGCTGGATTGAATTTTTCCTAATTTGGGTTGCGAAGCTAAATGAACTCGTCTGCCAAACTCCATGACGGCCTTTAGTTCAATGGATCGAATCATGCCTACTCCGGGTATCCGTTGAAGCTCCGACAAGCTAGCATCTTTTAGCGTGTACAAATCTGGAAATTCCTCTAGTAATAATTGAGCCAACTCAAAAACAGTATACGGCTTGCTCCCTGTTCGCAAAATAATGGCCAGTAACTCTTGATTTGATAGGGCTCTTTCCCCAACTTCTACTAATCGTTCACGCGGTTTTACAAAACTTACCGTTGATTGTTTGTGCGCATCTGTCATGATTCTCTTTGCTCCTTTGCTTACTTCTATCATTTCTAAATACGCAAACCAACCAATTTCTGAACAACTAGGTTCGAAATTGGTTGGTCATTGTTAGGAGTTAGTCATCTCCAAATTGATAGTTTTTAAGTAAGAAAGCAGGTACCGAGTCTAGTTGAGGCAATACCGTCAGTACCGGAACGTCTGCTGGAGCTGGAAGTAAGTCTGGAATCATGATGACCGGAATGCCTGCTTGATTTGCAGCAATTAAGCCGTTTTTTGAATCTTCAAGAACAAGTAAGCTCTCTTTGTCATACCCAAGGTGCTTAGCAGCCGCTAAAAATAGAGCTGGATCTGGTTTTGCGCGATGGACATCTTCTACAGAAAAAATGGCTTGAAATTGATTAAAAATACCCGTTTTTTCAAGTAATAAAGTAATTAGTTCACGACTGTTGCTTGAAGCAACCACTGTGGCGATTTTTTTCTCATGACAAAAAGCCAGTAGCTCGCGTGCTCCTGACTTTAACTGCGCACGACCTGCTTGAAATAATGTTACACAATGGGCATAACTAACAACAATAAAGCGTTCTACTTCCTGATAGCCAATTTGGTCATCATACAATTTATGATAAAAAAGATGCAACTCTTCATCAGAGATACCTAAGCCAGCTAAATAGGTCTCTTTTGTAAACGGAAGACCAAACTCATCTGCTATTTGCTGCGTTCCTTCGTAATATACGGTTTCGGAATCCACTAATAGCCCATCCATATCAAAAATAATTGCCTTTAATTCTGTCATTTTTCCTCCTCAATGGCGTGTATTAATTCTCTCACTTGTGCAACAAAATAGAGTGAACCTGTGACGAGCAAAACATCTTCATTGGTCATTCTCTCTAATAATTCAGCCAATCCAAGCTGCCACAAGGAAACAAAAGAAATACGTTCCTTGTCAATCTGTTGGATGTCTTTCGTTAAAGGAATGGCTTTTGGAAACTCAAATGTCGTAACTAAGATATCTAAGTTTTTCACGGACAATAGTTTGTTCAACATCCCTTCAACATCCTTCGTTTTCAATGCTGAAAACAATACATGAATGGTCTTATCCGAAAATTCCTGTTCAATGTTTTCGACAAGCCGCGTCATGGCATGCACATTATGCGCGCCATCTAACACGATTAAAGGCTCCTTTTTGATTCTTTCCATTCGTGCTGGCCAGTAAGTTTTCTTTAACCCTCTGCTAAGCAATTTTTGATCAACTTGAATCCCGGTTTGTTGGCAGTACAACAGGAATGTTTGAATTGCGACACCCGCATTTTCAGTCTGATGTTTCCCTAATAATGGAATATGAAGGTGATCAAAGGTCGCCTGTTGATTGGTAAAAGTGAAAACTTCCCCCCACTCCTTGTCTGGATGCTGATAGGTGATCTGATAGTCCGCTTGATAGCAGTATAATTTTGCCGTTTGCTGTTCGGTCATTTCTTTTATAACTGCTAAGGCCTCTTGCGAGATATTGCCTGTTACGACTGGGCGATTTTTCTTAATAATGCCAGCTTTTTGGGCAGCAATTTCTTCCAAGGTGTCTCCTAAGATATCGACATGGTCTAATCCGATGGTGGTAATCACACTAATCATTGGATCAATCACATTGGTCGAATCATACAATCCACCCAGACCCACCTCGATGACTGCAATATCAACTTTCTTCTCAGCAAAATACAGAAATGCCATTGCTGTTAAAATTTCAAATTCGGTGATTCCTTTGACTTCCTCAACTTGATCCATTTCTGTAATTACCGGTAACAGGCGATTAACATACGTCACAATTGCTTCATCTTCTATGAATTGGTGATTATACTGGATACGTTCATTGAAACACTCTATATAAGGTGAAGTAAATGTCCCCACATTTTCCCCTGTTTCTTCTAGCAATGCTCTTAAAAAACTCACAGTCGATCCTTTTCCATTTGTTCCAGCAATGTGAATACTAGGAAACGTTTTTTCAGGATGATCCAATTTATCAAGTAAATATACCATCCGTTTTAAGCCTGGACGAATACCGAATTTTTTCCGTTGATGTATCCATAATATTGCTTCTTCTGCTGTCTCTACCATTTTTCCACCTCATGTCATCCATAATATCTATTGTCGTTTCTTATTTTACCATTTAATGCCCATAATCAAAACGAAGATAGGTCGATAACCTATCCCCGTTTCATGATCATTCTCAATCTATATCGTCTTTAGTTGCGCAATGCGTTCTGTTACGGCGACTTCTTTTGCCAAATAATCTTTTTCTTTTGCCTGTTCTTGTTCAACCACTTCTTGCGGCGCATTGGCAACAAAGCGTTCATTAGCCAATTTTCCTTGGACGCGTTTGACTTCTTGTTGCCATTTTACTAACTCTTTTTCAAGGCGACTGATTTCTTCCTCGATGTTAATGAGACCAGCCAATGGTAGATAAATAGTTGCCCTTGACAAAACTGCTGACATCGCTAATTCTGGCGCCTTTAGAGTTGGTGAAATGACCAATTCTTGAGGGTTACAGAAGCGTTCAATATAATTCGTGTTTTGTTCTAAAAAGTCTTGAACAGCTTGATCATTCGTTTGAATAAGGAGGGTAATTGGTTTCGATAGAGGTGTATTCACCTCAGCTCTGATGTTTCGAACGGAACGAATCAATTCTTTTAAGACATTCATGCCAACAATGGCTGTTTCATCTTCGAATGCTTTTTCCACAACTGGATAGCTTGCTACCACTAGTGAATCTCCTTCATGAGGTAACTTGGTCCAAATTTCCTCCGTTACAAACGGCATGATTGGGTGCAATAAACGTAAACTTTGATCAAGTACATACACCAACACTGCTTTGTTCGTTTGTTTAGCCGTTTCGTTTTCACCATATAAGGTTTCCTTACTCATTTCAATATACCAATCACAAAAATCGTCCCAAATGAAATTGTACAATTGGCGACCTGCTTCTCCAAATTCGAAACGGTCAAACAATTCCGTTACCTTTGCGATTGTTTCATTTAAGCGTGCCAAAATCCAACGATCCGCAACGGATTTTTCGCCATCAATTTGTAAATCGGTGACTGTCATTCCTTCACAATTCATCAATACGAAGCGAGAGGCATTCCAAATTTTATTGATAAAGTTCCAGGCAGCATCCATTTTCTCATAACTAAAGCGCACGTCTTGACCCGGCGCGGAACCATTTGACAAGAACCAACGTAAAGCATCTGCCCCATATTGCTCAATAACTTCCATTGGGTCAATCCCATTGCCCAATGATTTACTCATTTTACGACCTTGTTCATCGCGAATTAGCCCATGCATCAAAACATTTTTAAATGGCCGACGATCAGTAAATTCCAAACTTTGGAAAATCATACGACTCACCCAGAAAAAGATAATGTCATAGCCAGTAACAAGTGTATTTGTAGGGAAGTACCGTTTGAAGTCCTCAGAGTCCGTATTCGGCCACCCCATCGTTGAAAACGGCCATAGCGCTGAGCTAAACCAAGTATCCAATACATCATTATCTTGATGCCAGTTTTCCGCATCGGATGGTGCAGTCATCCCAACGTAAACTTCACCGGTTTCATTGTGATACCAAGCCGGGATACGGTGTCCCCACCATAATTGCCGTGAGATAACCCAGTCATGTACATTTTCCATCCAGCGCATAAAAGTTTGATTGAATCGAGGTGGGAAGAAGTCAACGGCATCTTCCGTTGCTTGATTTTCCATTGCTTGCGTTGCCAAAGGTTGCATTTTCACAAACCATTGTGTCGATAGGCGCGGTTCTACAATCACACCTGTCCGCTCAGAGTGACCGACATTGTGATTCATTTTTTCGATGCGTACCAATCGACCTTCCGCTTCCAAGTCCGCGACAATCTGCTTTCTAGCTGCAAAACGATCCATCCCAGCGTACTTGCCAGCCAATTCATTCATCGTTGCATCTTCATTCATCACATTGATGCGAGGAAGATGATGACGATTGCCCACCTCGAAGTCATTTGGATCATGCGCGGGTGTGATTTTTACTACACCCGTTCCAAATTCACGGTCAACATAGTCATCTGCAATAATCGGAATTTCTTTATTGACTAATGGCAAAATAACTTTTTTCCCGATTAAATCCCGGTAACGGTCATCTTCAGGATGGACCGCAATGGCCGTATCACCAAGCATCGTTTCTGGTCGCGTGGTGGCAATCTCTACTTCTCCCGAACCATCCGCTAATAGATAGGTCATATGGTAAAATGCACCTTCAATGTCTTTATGGATGACTTCAATATCTGATAAAGCGGTTCTAGCTTGCGGGTCCCAGTTAATAATGTACTCGCCACGATAAATGAGCCCTTTTTCATACAGTGTCACAAAAACCTTGCGTACCGCTTCTGATAAGCCATCATCCAGCGTGAAACGTTCACGGCTATAGTCAAGCGATAGCCCTAACTTTGCCCACTGTTCTCGAATATGAGTAGCATATTCTTCCTTCCACTCCCAAACTTGTTCAACAAATTTTTCGCGTCCCAAATCATAACGAGAAATTCCTTGGGCACGTAGTTTTTCTTCCACTTTGGCTTGGGTTGCAATCCCCGCATGATCCATTCCAGGTAACCATAGCGTGTCAAATCCTTGCATCCGTTTCTGGCGGATAATCATATCTTGTAACGTCGTGTCCCAGGCATGACCAAGGTGCAATTTTCCTGTCACATTTGGTGGTGGGATAACGATTGAATACGGTTTGGCTTTTTGATCACCACTTGGTTTAAACAACTCTTGTTCTAACCATTTTTGGTAACGCCCTGCTTCCACTTCTTGCGGATTATACTTCGTTGAAAGATTGTTTTCTGTCATAAAGAGACCTCCCGATATAGTTTAAATAACTAAAAATTGACGATAAAAAAAGCCCCAATATGTCAAAAGACACATTAGGACGTAATATACGCGGTACCACCTAAATTGTAGAGTTTTCTCTACCACTTTAGCGTGAGGTAACGGTCACGAACCGATTCATCTTACATCTTTCTTCAGATGGACAACTCCCAAGCTACCTTCTTTAGTCCCTAATGAAAATGTTCCACCCTCATTTTCTCTCTCAAATTAGGCTTACTAAATACTTCTCTTGATCTTCGTTTTTTCTTCGTTTATTTTACACATTCTCATGAGAAAAGTCAATTAAGCTAAGCTTTTGGCTGCTGCGATGGCACGTGCATAATCTGGCTCATGACTCATTTCTGGCACAATTTCACGATAGCGAATAACCCCTTCGCGATCCAAAACAAAAATCGATCTTGCATAACGTCCTAATTCAGGCATATAAAGGTTATACGCTTGCCCAAATGTATTTTCTGGATCATGCAGCATTGTCATATCAACGCCTTCTTGACCACACCAATTGGCCTGCTCTGCTTTTGTATTATTTGAAATCGTTGCAAAGTTAATCCCTGCTAACTGACTCGCCTCGTGATTAAAGTGTTTCGTTTGGATGGCACAAACACGGGTATCAATATCAGGGATAATACTAAGAATCGTTGGATTTCCTTTTAAGTTTGCTAAGGAAACCATTTGATCTTGTAAGTTTTTTAAAGAAAAAGCTGGTGCTACTTCGCCTACTTCAGGTTGCTTTCCTGGGACATCAATCAGCTGTCCTTTACGGGTAATTTGCATGCATTCGTCACTCCTATTCCTTAATACTCTTTTAGTATAAGCACATAGGAACAAAAAACCAATGTTTATGCTTTGACGGCTTCTGCCTTCGTTTGCAAAGAATCAAAGAAAATGAGCGTTTGTAATTCGGTTGTCAAATCGATGTATTGCATGTGAACAGTCTTTGGTACTTTCACGCGATTTGGTGCAAAGTTCAAGATTGCTGTGATGCCAGTCTCAATAATTGCATTGACGGCTTCTTTGGAATACTTACTTGGAACGGTAGAGATAGCAACTGTAATGCCTTCCTCTTTAATGACTTGTTTTAATTCATCCATGCCGTGAACATAATACCCATTTATTGTTTGACCAATGATTTCTGGATTGGTATCAAATACGGCAACAATTTTTAGATTTTCATTTCTTCGGAAGTTGTTATTCGCCAATGCTTTGCCCAGATTACCAAAACCACAAAGAGCAATCCGTTTTTCTTCGTTACTTTCGAGTAAACGACTGAAGACTTCCACAAGATAAGGAACGTCGTAGCCATAGCCGCTCCGTCCAAGTTCTCCGAGATAAGAAAAATCTCGGCGAATAGTAGCAGATGGCACTTGTGTAATTTGTGCAAAGTCTTTCGATTTAATTCGTACAATTTCAGATTCGTTCAATACTTTTAAATATCTTAAATATAGCGGCAATCTTTTTGCTGTTGCTTTAGGTAATTTTTTTACTTTCAGATTTTCCAATTTCTTCACCCCAATTGTTAATCTATTCACATAAAAGTGTATCACGCAATCTTTGGAAGTGCAATCATTCTTTTCACAAAAGTCAAGAAAAAAGCTTTGGCACAAATGAATGCCAAAGCTTTTTTTCATTACAATAAATCCTCAAATTCACGAACTGCTTCGATATTCATTTCGCGAATTTCACTAACTTTTATACCAGCTAAAGAACGTGCCAACAATCCTTCCAAATCTAAACGTTGCTCATATTGAAGAACTTTTTCTAATTGCGGTCGCGTCTTTGGTTGAGGTGGAGCAAAAATCGTGCAGCAATCTTCAAATGGCTGGATAGCCAATTCAAACGTATCGATTTCTTGCGCTACTTCAATGATTTCTAATTTATCCATCGTTGCCACTGGTCTAATAACAGGAGTTGTTGTCACCTGATTAATCGCAACCATGCTCTGCAATGTTTGCGAAGCCACTTGACCCAATGACTCTCCATTAATAATAATCAAGCCCTTGCGTAAATCACGAATCATATCCGTCAGGCGCAGCATCATCCGACGTGTGATGGTCATCCAATACCCTTGAGGAACATGCTGTTTAATTTCTTCTTGAATTTCAGTAAAAGGAACCTCAATAAATTGGATACTTCCGACATAAGGTGCAAGTTTGCCCGTTAAATCTTTGGCTTTTTGCAGGGCTTGTTCACTTGTATAAGGCGGGCTTGCAAAATGAACAGCTTCAATTTCAACGCCTCGTTTCATCGCAAAGTAACCAGCCACAGGGGAGTCAATTCCTCCTGAAAGCATCAACATCCCACGTCCAGCCGTCCCAACTGGAAGTCCTCCTGCTCCTTGTAATGTTTCATAGGATAAATAGGCCCCATCGCGACGAATCTCCACTCGCAAATTAATGTCTGGATGCTTCATTTGTACCTGAATGTTAGGAAAAATATCAAACACTGCATTCCCCAAAGCAACATTTAACTCACCGCTATCCAATAAAAAATCATGATCACTACGTTTAGCTGTAATTTTAAACGTTTCATTGCCAGTGTAAATTGCCTGCATGATTTTCTGAACATTTCGCTTCAATACTTCTACATCTTTCTCCACACGAAGGCTGGGCGAAAAATTTTGGATACCAAAGATTTTTTGCAATTTTGGCATAATCAATTGACTGTCTTCCCCATTTAATAAGAGGTGCATCCGATCGCGATCGGCATGGATTTTTAATTTAGGAAAATCAACGAGTGCTCGCCGAACATTTTCAGCGAGCTGCATAATAAACATTCTCCTATTTTTTCCTTTCGTAGATAGTTCGCCATATCGAACCATGATTTCAGAATAATTCACTTGGCAACTCCTTCATTTATTTTTGAAAATTTTTGGTATAGGTGATTAAAAATAATTAAAAATTGTTCCACCTCTGCCATCGTATTTGCTTCATCCAAACTAATTCTCACCGCTCCAGTGGCCATATCATTTGGTACATTCATCGCGTGGAGCGTGCTACTTGTTAAATGCTTTCGGCTAGAACAAGCACTCGTAGTTGAAAGATAAATTTGCTTTTCTTCAAAAGCATGTACCAATACCTCACCACGAATTCCTTTTAATGAAAAACAAAGAATATGTGGTGCATATTGTTCCATTGCTGAAAAAATAGTGACATTTTCATACTTTGTCAATGCATTTCGTAACGTTTTCTTCAACGTGAAAAGGTGGGTCGGTTGCGCTTCTTGACGCTCCATTGCTAGACGCAAGGCTTTCGTCATTGCCACAATCCCAGGAACATTTTCCGTGCTACTTCGCTGATTGGACTCTTGCCCACCACCATTAAGTAGCGGAACAAGTTTTCTTCCTTGCCGCCAAAATACAAAACCTACACCTCTTGGTCCATGGAACTTGTGAGCAGAAAAAGTCGCAAAATCAACACGTGGAGTCAGCCACTCTTCTTTTGGCACCTTGGCAATGGCCTGTACGGCATCCACATGAAAATGAATTTTCGGATAGTTTTCCAACAATTGACTAACGGCTTTGATAGGTTGGATGGCTCCAATTTCATTGTTGACGGCCATTACAGATACTAAGATGGTATCTTTCCGGATTGCTCTTTCTAGCTCGGACAGAGAAATAAACCCAGCAGATGTCACTGGAATCACACTGACTTCAAATCCCTGCTTCACTAATTGTTGCGCAGCTTCACTAACAGCCGGGTGCTCAATGCCGGAAATAATGATGTGTCGACCAAACTCTTGTTTTGCCCAAGCTGTCCCTTTGATTACCCAGTTATCGCCTTCCGTTCCACCACTCGTAAAATAAATTTCTTTTTCATCTACCTGCAACTGTTGTGCGATTTGTTTTCTGGCTTGCTGCAATAAACGATTGGCTTGATTTCCTAAGTCGTGAAGACTCGATGGATTCCCAATAATTCTTTGGCTTGTCTTGACGTAAGCATCCAAAGCTTGAGGATCAATGATTGTTGTTGCACTGTTGTCAAAATATATCACGTTGCTTGCTCCTCTACTTAAAATTCCTATCCATTATAAACACATCCGTTCTTACTTTCAAGTCTGCAGGATGCCAGCAGTCAGAAAAAAAGTTGGCAATCATATTTGACTACCAACTTCCTTCATTGTTTTAAACTAAATCTGGATGATTGAAATAAAAGTCTTCAATGCGTTTAAATGCTCCAGGTTCCACCCGTTCAAGCGCTGTCCCAATTTCATCTAGCGCATCTTGGTACCGATACTCTTGATTAAATAAATCAAGGCTATGGTCAATCGCTGCTTTTATTTCTGGATGTGTATGACGATAACGATTTGCATATTGCATGATTTGTTCAGTTAATGCAGCAGCATCAACTAAATCATGGGTGCGATCAGTCAATTGCACCATATCTTCATCACAAACAGAGACCATTTTGTTGATGTCGTCTATATCAATCCGAATCTTATTCAATGCCTTACTTAGTTCTTCCACACGATCTGTCGCCAAGAAAAAGTATTCTAAGTACTCACCAGGTAAACCTGGCAAGCGTTGTTTCTCTACATAACGTTTTAAATTGCGCAGGGTAAATTCATAATGATCCATTTTTTCCTGAGCTTCTTTTTCAACTTTACGTAACTCATGAATTGCTTCATCAATGGCCACTTGTTGATTTTCAATTTCATCCAATACTTGGTAAGCATCCTTATAAAAGCTTTGGACCTCTGAATAAGCAACTTCATGTTTCTCAATTTTGGGTTCAAGCAATTCATTGCGCCGGAATAACTCCTCAATTTCGGTTTGAAATGTCCGCGTTTGTCCTAACTCATTATGATTCAAGGCATAGCTTTGTGCCGTATGATCCAATTCAATTAATAGTTGGCGATTGTTTCTAGTTGAATGATTGATGTAATCGGACAAGATTTTTCGATTTCTTTCGACATATTTTCGAGCATCGTATTCTTTTTCCATCACCGTATACAACCCATCGATATCTGTGGCAATGTCTTTGGTCGTTGACTCTACTGTGTCTAATTCCACTTTTGTTAAATCAGCCAGACTCCCTTCAACTTTACGATTGACACGCTCAATATCCGTTAAAATTTGATCTTCCGGAAAAACATACTTTTCTTCAATCATTTTTTTGTAGCCTGCTTGTAGTTCTTGTAATTGATCAGGGAAGCGTTTTTTCAATTCTTGGACTAGTGGGGGAACTCGCTTCATCGTTGTTTCTAAAGCATAGGTATCGCTCTCGGCTTTTTCCAATACTTCCCGTGCTTCAATGGGATCGCCTGACGTATTGAGCATGACAAATTTGGTGAACTCATCTTCTACTTGCTTGGCTTGTTTTTGCAGTTCGGCTTGTGCCGGTTCAAATGATTCTGCTTGTTCTTTTAACTCGACTTTCAGCTCTTCAAAAACATCCAACGCTTTTTGGACTGCAAGAGAGTTGCGTTCTTCTGTTTCTCTTAATTCTTTTAACCCTTTTCGAATCGCTTGAGCTTGTTCTTCCATGCCAGTTAATGTCGCATCGGCCTCAGCAGTCGCAGCCTTACCTTTAAAGAATTTCAGTGATTCATTTAAGCTTTCCACTTCAAAAATTTGGCTTTCTAACTCCGCAAATGAAGTCGTTGATAAATCCGCCCATTTTTGATTCCATTCACGAAATGTATTTTGACTTTGACCAACCAAATGCATTTTCTTCACTTCATCAATTTCCTCAATTACAGGTAAATCAAACAATTCTTCCTTACGTTTTTCAATGCCGTTAAGTGCCTCTTGGTTTTTTTTTCTGATATAATAACCGACAATATAAAAAGCCGCTACCACGAAAAGAATCACTACGACTAAGCCGACGACTCCATTACTTCCCATTGATGGTTCCTCCATTTTTCCCAACATTATTCTGTCTTTAAAGTATTTTTTGCTTGTTCATTTATCTAAGTTTCAGACTATTTCCCTTGATTTAGACATCTACTGTAAATTATAACACAAACCATTTGGCCATTCACTAATCATTCAGAAAAAAATAAAATTTCGTTTTCTAGTAATTTTCTCATTATTTTTTCGGCATATTTTCATTCAATACTTGATTTCTTTGGTTTAAACCTGTACGCTATTAAAAAAAATAGTAAATAGAGGTTGAATAAGGAATGAAAGTTGCAAAATTTGGTGGCAGTTCCCTTGCATCTGCCCAGCAAGTTCAAAAAGTCGTAAATATTATTCAAGATGATTCCGATCGACGCTTTGTCGTTGTTTCAGCACCCGGTAAACGGTCTAAAGACGACATCAAGGTGACCGATCTCTTAATTGCCTTTCACGACGCCATTGTACAAAAAAAAGAATATGAAGAACTTCTTCAGACTATTTTTCAACGATACGAAGAAATTGGTTCTTTTTTCCAGGTAGATGCGAATATTTTGGCACAAATTCGTCAACATTTGCGTGCATTAGCTGAAAATGCCGATCCATCGACACCTTATTTTTACGATCGTGTCTTGGCGAGTGGTGAAGACAATAATGCGCGATTAATTGCCGGCGTTTTAAAAAGTCAAGGAATATCCGCACGATATGTTAGCCCTGCTGACCTTGGAATGATTGTCAGTGAAGAACCGAAGAATGCGCAAATTTTACCGGAAGCCTATCCCAATCTTCATCGCTGGCATGATGCCGAAGATATACTCGTTATTCCTGGTTTTTTTGGTATAACAAAAACGGGGGAAGTCTGTACCTTTTCGCGAGGTGGATCAGATATTACAGGTGCGATTGTTGCTGCTGGAGTAAAAGCAGACCTGTATGAGAATTTTACCGATGTTGATGGCATTTTTGTTGCCAATCCTGGTTATGTACACAATCCTGTGCTGATTAAAGAATTAACGTACCGCGAAATGCGAGAATTAGCCTACTCGGGCTTTGGTGTTTTTCATGAGGAAGCCTTGATGCCCTCTTTCAAAGCACATATTCCAGTTGTGATTAAAAATACCAACAATCCTTCTAGCCCTGGAACGATTATTACCAATGAGCATTCAACCAATGAGCAACCGGTTGTCGGGATTGCCAGTGACGAAGGATTTAGCATGATTTATATTAGCAAATATCTGATGAACCGCGAAGTAGGTTTTACCTTACGCGTACTGAAAATTTTTCAAGAATTTAACTTAAACTATGAACACATGCCATCTGGGATTGATGATATTTCAATTATCATCCGAGCACGTCAATTAAATCCTGAATTAGAGGAAGAGCTTTTGCGTCGAATCGCCTATGAAATTGATCCAGATGAATTACGCATTACGCATGATTTATCCATGGTTGTCGTTGTTGGCGAAGGCATGAAGCACCGTGTGGGTATTACCGCTGATAGCACTGCTGCGCTTGCTAGAAAACAAATCAACTTGGAAATGATCAACCAAGGTTCATCGGAAGTGAGTATTATGTTTGGCATACATAAGGAACAAGAAAAGCTAGCGATTCGCACCTTGTATTATACCTTTTTTGATTAGTCTCTCTAGCTTTTTCAAAAACAAACGCGCTTCTGACTTGTCTTTCTTTAAAAGAGAAAGATTAATCAGAAGCGCGACTTTTTTTCTTATCTGTTACCAACTGAAAGTGAATAAGGGCATCGCGAATGCCATTGCGTTGATGGGAACCTGTCACGTAATCTGCGACTTTTTTTACCTCTGGTCGTGCGTTCCCCATTGCAACCCCAACTCCAGCCGCTTGGATCATCTGACTATCGTTAAGATGGTCCCCAAAAACCATAAAATCTGCTAGCTGCATCTGAGTTTGTTTGGCAAAAACGTCTAGTCCAGCTTTTTTATTCACGCCTTTGGGAATAATATCCACCGCAAAGCGATTTGAGCGAACAACATCACAACTAGGTAGCTGTTCTTTGATATACTCCGTTTCCTTTTCCGAACAAAATAATACACATTGATGAAAACAATCTGCTCGCTTCACCAAATCTTTGTAGCGGTTTTTCTTACGATTCGGGCTCCATTTCTGCAACAGATACCGCAACGTATTCGTTGGAATCCAATCTGGCAATAACGTCAACAGTTTCGCGATGTAGTACGAATGACCGAACCGAATGGTAAAGCTCCCAAACTGAGTATCCTTAGTATAAAAAAGAGCTTGTCGGTGATGCTGATCAAAAAAATGGGCCATTTGTTCCAACGCATCTTTGGAAAAATGATGCTCACTGATGACTTGATCATGAACGAAAATCAAGGCACCATTGAATGAGATTGTCACATCGAATGGGAGCGTCTTTAAGGCATGCGGTAATTTAAAGGGGGCTCGTCCAGTAGCTAGCCCACACAGTATCCCTTGGGATTGAAGCTCTTGGATAGACGCCACTGTTGATTTGCGAATCGTCCCTTGCCTGGTTAACAATGTCCCGTCAATATCAAAAAAAACCGCTTGAATCATCCAGCCTCTTTCCCTTCCCTTATTCGAATAAGTCTATTTGATTTGGATGCAATCCTTGATAATCAATCCCCAATAAAGATTGGAGTGTCTTTGCATTTAATGCTGCATGGCCGCCAGAATTATTGTTAAAAATCACGGCCATTTCTTGTGCTTGCTTTTGACATTTTTTCACACCAACGGCAAATTCCTTCAGTTCTTTATCAGAATAATTATAAAGGGTGCGGTAGGCCCGTGCATCCGGACCAGTATGAATCCATCCTGCATCATTGCGACCATGTAAGCGAATCAAGACCGCTTGAGGATTCGTGATGAAAAAATCCAAAGGGACAGTCGTGGCTAATTTCTTTGGTTCATCGACGATAACAAGCGAATACTGATACGTCTCCATAAATGCATGCATCTTTTCTATAATAGCTGTATCATACCAACTTGCATGACGAAACTCAATAGCGATGATTTGTTCCGGAAACCAACTTTTTAACGCTCTTAAATAATCTACATGCTCTTTGGTACAAGTAAAACTCGCAGGAAACTGAGCTAGCAAACAATAGAGTCGCTGCTGTTCCATAATTGGTGCAATTCGCGAACGAAACGTTTCGGTTACGCTTTCAAAAGACTCATCATCCGCTAACGTTTGATGCGTGGTGAATAGTCCTGGTAATTTTAACACAAATTGGAAATTAGATGGAATCTCTCCCAACCATTTTTGAACATGTGCTTCTTGGGGAATAAAATAAAAACTCGTATCCAATTCAACAATTGGGAAATATTGTGCGTATTCATATAAAGTCAGCTTCGATTTTCCATTTAAGGAGCCATGCTCATGAAAACCAGTGCACCCAATCCGTATCACTTCGAAACCTCCTTTTTTTAATGAAGTATTTTTTGCTTGTACTTCAATTCCTCCTTCAGTATAATGCAATCACAGTTGCAAAAAAGGAGACTTACGATGAAAACAATTCTTGTTTTACATACAGGCGGAACAATTGCGATGAAAGAAGATCCTTTCGGCAAAGTATCCCCTGACAAAAAAAATCCCTTACTAAATGCCACCTATACCTCTTCTCATCATCCGAAAATTATTGTGGAAGATTTTTTTCAATTACCCAGTCCCCACATCACATTGGACCATATGCTCCAACTCAAACGGCGCATCCAACGTGCAAAGCAAGAAGGAATTGATAGTGTTGTGATTACTCATGGAACCGACACACTAGAAGAGACCGCCTTTTTCTTAGATACAACAATTGGGAATTTGATGCCCATTGTGTTAACGGGGGCGATGCGTTCCAGTAATGAATTGGGTAGCGATGGGCTGTATAACTTTTCCAATGCCTTACGAGTAGCGGAATGCCCTGATTCAATAAATAAAGGGGTCCTCGTCGTATTAAATGATGAAATTCACACCGCTCGCTATGTAACAAAAACACACACAACCAATGTTGCTACCTTCCGAACCCCCACTCTGGGGCCAATTGGTATCATTACCAAGCATCAAATTTTGTATATGCTCACATTGCTTGATACAGAACGGCACGACGTCGACAACATGGATGGGTTAGTGCCCATTGTTAAAGCTTACGCTGGTATGAAAGGTGATTTTTTTGATGTTTTAGCCCAGATGCCGATTGATGGTTTGGTGATTGAAGCATTGGGTGCAGGAAATCTGCCACCGGAAACTCTACCTGCCTTGCAAAAACTATTAGAAAAGAAGGTTCCTCTACTCTTGGTCTCGCGTTGTTTCAATGGAGTGGCCGAGCCCGTGTATTCTTATGAAGGAGGCGGTGTTGAACTTGAAAAAATGGGCATCATTTTTTGTAAAACCATTAACAGTCAAAAAGCCCGAATCAAATTGCTAATTGGCAAACACGCTCAACTCTCCGCTACCGCATTTCGTCAATTTTTAGAAAACTAAGTGAACCGTTACTCACTTAGTTTTCCCCATTCAATCAATGCCTCACAACACATTTGGTCATCCAATAAAATAGCGTGACGCGTATGCAGTTGGTCTGCTTTCCCATAAACTTTTTCAACAACGCTTGCTATTTCATTGCCATATTCCACTTCTCGATCGTAACGAATCGTAATTGTCTTAGGAACATAAGTCGTTAAAAAATCATAGCCCAATACATCCAGCAACCAATCGAAATAGACAGCATTGTTGACATGGTGATTGCTGTCTATATCGTTAAACCTTACGCGATAAGGCAAACTTTCCCCTGCCTCAATTTTTTCCAATTGGCCAAACCGTTTAATCTGAGTTATTTTTTGACTTTCAAAAGGGGCAATAATTTCTTCTGTAACACGACTTAACTTTCTTGTTTCGATTTTCATTAAAGCGAAAACAGCTTGAATCTTTACTAATTCTTCACCCGCTTCATTCCGAATCCAAAATGTCCGGTAACAAAAGTATTTGTTGTATTCCTCCGCTTTCGTCGTAATTGTAATTTGTTCGCAAACTCTCGGCAGTGCTGTAAGACGGATATGATAATTCGTCAAAATCCATGTCACACCAAATTGATGGACAAAGTCAGCACCTCGATTTAATTCCTCACTTTGAGTTTCAGAAACATGGATTGCTAAACGAATCATTGTTGGTATGGTCATATGACCATTCACATCGCATTCGTAGTAGACAACTTCATGCTGACGACTAAATTCTTTTGCCACTTTTTTTCCTCCTAGATGCACGAACAAACTGACCTTTTCCAATGATTTTATTATAGGAAAAGCCAACAGTTGGAAAAGAATAACTATCTTCCAAGTTGTTGGCTAAATTTTTCAAAATCAGTTATGCTACCGGTCTTTTTTTCTATTATGCTAACGCGCCCATTGGATCCCATGGTGCTAAGACAGTCGGCGCTTCATTAAATGCAGCTAATTGTTCTTCAGTTAAGAAGTCTTTACGAACAACAATTTGATAGGTATATTCGTCCATCCAAGCGTCACTTGCTACGAAAAATCCCTTGGTTCCGACTTCTTTTCCCCAACTATTCTCTACTTTCCACTTTGTTGATTGCCCATCAACAATATCAACACCAGTTAGAACCATCGCATGAGTCATTAAACTTTCTCCAAAATCCAGACGTTCTGCTTTGGTCATATGGAAATCAATATCAAATAAATCATTTAAGTCGTAAATATCTGTAGCCATAATCCCGGTATCCCGAGTGGAAGACTGACCCACATCACAACCAAACCAAACCGTTTCGCCTTGTTCCATTTGAGCAATGGCTAATTTCTTGAAGGTTGTCATATCAACGTTCAAATATTTTACTTCCTTACCACCTACAACGTTACCCAACATTTCCACAGTGTAAGACTTATTAAATGGTTTATCAGCAGTTGGGGCATTAATGATGCTCACATAATTATCTAAATCCACACCAATGTATTTTTCATAGAATGTATGAGGTGTTAATTGACGATCAATGTGGTATTCCTTATTTTCATCTCGGTACTCGAAATCAAACGTTTCTGGTGGCGTTCCAAGAGAGATGGCAAGAAAGTTATAGACTTCTTGTAGCATTTTTGCCTTCGTTGCTTGAATCGTTGCCTCATCTTTTCCAGCTGCAACCAATTGGCGCAAAATCATTGCATCCTTACGAAGTTTTTTATTCAATTGCGTATTCAATGCGCGCGAATTACTAGAGCTTTCACTTTCTGGCATCACATATTGAGGGACAACTCCGTATTTTTGGAAAATGGAGACAATCATATCCCATTGCCCACCATCTTGTTGAGGAACTTGCAATAAAAAGGCAACTTTGCGGCTTGTTACTTCTTCCTTAGCAGTTGCTAAAATATTTTCATAGAAATAATTTGATTTTTCATATTTGTCCCAGAAAAAGGTATAACTTTGAGATAATTCGAATTCCTTTAATTGAAAATTATTTAATAATTTATGACGAAAGGTATTCAATGCTGCAAACATCCAACATCTACCTGATTGTTTTTGATTAGCTACCTCTCCTGTATGTAAATCAATAGAAAAGACGGGAACATTCTCAGTATGTGATCGAACATTTTCTGCGGACTCCAAAATACCATTTTTCACCACGGCACGTTGAACGGCAAGTTGTTTACGATTTGATTCAAAATCAGCAAGTGAAGCTGCTGTCATTTCTTTTGTTATTTCACCCATTTAAAAATCCTCCTTTAATATAACCACTATTTTACTACTAGCATCCTCGAATGACAACTCTCCTATTTTAAGCACAAAAAAAAGCACCCATCAAAGGATGCTTACTCCGGCAGTAGGACTCGAACCTACGACATCATGATTAACAGTCATGCGCTACTACCAACTGAGCTATGCCGGAATATTACATTAATAATATAACAATAAGCTCCATAGAAAGCAATAAAATTTTTTAAAATAATTAATTTTCTTCAAATAATTTTTCATTTCGCTTGCCGATTGCTCGTTTCTCATTACAATCAACATAGAGAGGAAGATCGGTATGATTTCACGCAAAAAAAGACGTCTACAACAGAAAAAAAAACGGAAAATTTATTTTTACGCAATTAGTTGTATTGCTCTGCTAACTATCTCTTGTGTAGTTACTGTCCAAATTTTAGAGCACACAAAAACAACGCAAATAAAAACGAGCAGAGAACCAGCAAGAATAATAACCCAACCATTAACGGCAAGCAGCTATTCAAATCTACAAAAAACAACGCTCGTACCAAAAACAGCAGGCGCTTTTGATTCTCTTTTAGAAAAGAAACGATTTACTGGAACAGCCTTAATTGTAAAAGATAATCAAATTATTCTAGAAAAAGGTTATGGATACAGTAACAAGGCAAAACTACAAAAAAATACAGTCCACTCTCATTTTCAAATTGGATCCATCCAAAAAAGTATGACAGCGGCAATTATCGCACAACTTATTGAAGAAAAGAAACTCACTTTTCAAACAAAGCTAACTGATTTTTTCCCCAATATTTCAGGTAGTGAACAAATTACTATAAAGCAGATGCTTAATATGGTCAGCGGCTTAACAATCCGCTCATTACCCGATGATTCAACCAATGAACGTTTTATTATGGATGAATACATCCAACAAGCCTATGGAACCAAAACAGGTACGTTTCATTATGCACCGATTAATTATAATTTATTGGCAGGCATCATTGAACAACTTACTAAACAATCTTACTGGAAGACTATCAAAGAAAATCTCTTAGATAAAGGTGGCTTGCATCACACAAATAATTATGTTGATTGGTTCCAACGAGCAGATCACACTACTTCTTACCAAATCATCAATCAAAAAGACTACGCAAAAGTAACACACCCGCCACTAAGCATTTACGCACGGGAAATCGGGACAGGAAATATTGATATGTCAGTTGGAGACTTGTATTGGTACTACAGAGGATTGACAAAGGGAACCTTCTTTTCCCAAAACATATCAACAGAACTGTATCAACCACTCAATCATGAAGTATATGCGGGTGGTCTCTATGTCCATCCAACTTATTATCGTTCAAGAGGAGAAATCGCCAATCAACAAACGCTAGCTCTTTTTGACAAAAAGGCAGCGACTGCTGTTATTCTTATGTCCAATCAAAAAGACAATCAACTACAAATGAGCATCATTCAATCCATTTATTCAACCATTACAAATTCCCACGTTCGCTTCTAAGAAGGGGAATTGCTGTTATTTAGAATCTGAGCATCAATCAAAAAAAACGTTATTCCTAACAAATAGGAATAACGTTTTTTAAAGCCACCTGCCGGGCTTGAACCGGCGACCCCCACCTTACCATGGTGGTGCTCTACCAACTGAGCTAAGGCGGCATTTAGTTATTTAACACAAGTAATAGCATACCGAAAAAGTAATTGAATGTCAATATCCTTGGTATGTTTTATCCATATTTTCATTAACTAATGATAAAAAAAAGATAGTCTGTTGACTATCTTTTTTTTTACTCCGGCAGTAGGACTCGAACCTACGACATCATGATTAACAGTCATGCGCTACTACCAACTGAGCTATGCCGGAATAACCAGCATGGCGACGTCCTACTCTCACAAAGGGCAACCCTTCACTACAATCGGCGCTAAGAAGCTTAACTTCTGTGTTCGGCATGGGAACAGGTGTGTCCTTCTTGC
>NZ_JBHUMO010000020.1:0-4782 GCF_042685105.1 Enterococcus camelliae
CTGCCAGACAAGGGTTAAATCGTTGGTAACACTGGATTATTGAGTAATTCGCTGTCTATAAAGGTTTTTTGATTTTTTTATGCATTTGATATTGCAATTAAGCGTTGAAAAGAAAAAAAAGAGCGTGTAAAGAAAAAACTCTTTACAGCCATCAAAAAAACTGCTAAACTATCATTTGTGATTAAAACTTAATGGAGGTGTAAATAAACATGGCAGTAAAAATTCGTTTGAAACGTATGGGTTCTAAGAAAAGTCCTTTTTACCGTATCGTAGTTGCTGATTCACGTTCTCCACGTGATGGACGCTTCATCGAAACAGTAGGAACGTATAATCCCTTAAAAGATCCAGCTGAAGTAACATTGAAAGAAGATGTTGTTCTTGACTGGTTAGCTAAAGGTGCACAACCTTCTGATACAGTTCGTAACTTGCTTTCTAAAGAAGGCGTTATGAAAAAACATCATGAAGCAAAATTCTCTAAGAAATAAGGTGACCACTTATGGATGAGTTGAAAGAACTAGTGTTAACCATTGTTCGTCCATTGGTTAGTCGCCCTGATCAAGTTACATTAAATGTTGAAGAATCTGCAGATTT
Source organism: Enterococcus camelliae (assembly GCF_042685105.1). Taxonomy (NCBI): domain Bacteria; kingdom Bacillati; phylum Bacillota; class Bacilli; order Lactobacillales; family Enterococcaceae; genus Enterococcus; species Enterococcus camelliae. The sequence goes on from NZ_JBHUMO010000020.1 coordinate 592, forward strand.
CTTTGAGTTTAATCTTTCAGTAGCATCAGAGGATATTGGACGAATTATTGGTAAGCAAGGACGTGTTGCGAAAGCCATTCGAACAATCGTCTATAGTGTGCGATTGAATCAACCCAAAAAAGTGCGTCTAAATATTTTAGATAATCAAGCTGAAAAGTCCCGATAAAAATCGGGGCTTTTTCTTATTATTTGGTATTCCTAAAAAAATAGCGTAGACTAGAAGTAAAGAGAAAGGGAGGAAAATTCAATGAAACGAATTTCAAGAGGAAAATTTGAAAAATTGCAAAAGTTATCGAATGCTGATGGTGTCATTGCTGCTTTGGCGATTGACCAAAGAGGGTCAATGAAGAAAATGATGGTAGCAGCGATGGGCGAAGAGCGGTTTACAATGGACGCAATTTATGATTTTAAGAAACTTGTCTCTCAAGAACTCACGAAATCAGTCAGTGGTATTTTATTAGATGAACAATATGGATTTTTAGGGATTCAGGCAAAGAACCCTCAAGCCGGTTTAATCATGTCCTATGAAAAAACAGGGTATGACGTGTCTACTCCCGGGCGCTTACCTGAATTGTTGCCCAATGAATCGTTGGAACGTTTGAAAGCCAAAGGTGCGGATGCTGCAAAGGTTTTGGTTTACTATAATCCGGACGAAGCGCAAGATATTCTTGATGTGAAACACGCGTTCCTTGAACGTCTAGGAACGGAAGCTCTGGCTGCAGATATCCCCATTTTTGTTGAACCAATCGTTTATGATGATCAAGTTACTGATGCAAAATCACCTGAGTTTGCTAAGCTAAAACCAAGTAAGGTGATTCGGACGATTAAAGAGCTAACCAAAGACAAATACCATATTGATATTCTAAAAGTTGAAGTACCTGTTCAGTTTGATTTAGTGGAAGGTTTCCAAAATGAAGGTGTTACTCCAGTTTATAGCCAAGAGGAAGCCGCTAGCTATTTTGAAGAAGCAAGTGCTGCAGCAACGCGACCTTTTATTTATTTAAGTGCAGGTGTTTCTGCTCCAATCTTCCGTGAAGAATTGATTTTTGCCGGACAACATGGTGCAAGATTTTCCGGTATACTTGGCGGTCGTGCGACATGGCGTGATGGGGTGGGAATTTATGGTAAAAAAGGGGAACAAGCACTGTTAACATGGCTTGATACGCAAGGAAAAGAAAACGTGACGGAACTAAATGATATCTTAAAAGAATATGCCACGCCTTGGTATGAAATATATGGAGGATTGGATCAAATCGAGGTCTTTGATAGAGACGTTATGAACGATTGATAACTATGCGTAATTGATACATTGGGGAAAAGATCGAACTTGGTAAGGTTAGTGGAACGAAAAGTGTTGCAGCGTTCGCGTACTAACGGTATCGTTCGCTCTTTTTTCTTACTATCTGAAAAAAAGGAGGCTTAGGATGAATCAATTTCTATTTTTTCTTGTGTTAATTGGGCTTATATGGGCCATTTTTAAAGTTAGTAAATGGATTTGGCGGGTAATAAGTTTTATGGCATTACTAGCGATTCTTTGGTACTTCAGAGAAACAATTTTCTTTTATCTAAATCAATATAGCGAACGAATTCCTAATGAATCTTTACAAAAAAACATCCAGTTTTTTTTGCAAAACTTCGCTGATAAACTGAATCAACTAGGACAAAACGTCACACAGTTCTTTAAGTAGGGAGAAGATTTTTATGAGAAAACGATTGTTGTTGGGAACGGTCATTCTTGCCTTGTTTGTTTTGGGTGGTTGTACTCATTCGAAAACAGCCACAACCAATGTAAGTAAGACTTCGAATACTGAACAAAGCCAGAGTACCAACAGCGTTACTGAAAAGCATTCATCTACAACAACGACAACACAAACAACAACGGCTGCATCAACCACGGAGAGTGCTTCTACCAATCCGTCAAAGGAACTTCAAAGCGCCTTTCCAAAAGAAAAAACGCCGACTGCATCCGTTGAACATCCGCAGACAGACTTGAATATTGCAGTTGCCAATGAAACGAATCGTTTTTCGGTTCTGTATTTTGATATGAAGCAATCGCTTGTTTTGAATGATCAGGCACTAAACAATCAACAACCAATCGCTCATTTTGAAAAGAAGAGTTATTCATCAGAGGAAGAAGCAAAGGAAGCGGTCAATCAACTAAACGGATCAGATGGTGTTGCAACGGTAGATCTTGGCTATGGGATTACAGGGTACCAGCAAGGAGCAGCCGGCTCAACGTATTTATCTTGGAACGAGGGCAATTGGAGCCTCTATGTTCAAGCAAGCGATATTGAGGGACAAGATCCAATACCAACTGCCAAGAAAGTTGTGGCCTTTTTAGAAAAAAATTACCTACCCGCTCCCAAAACTGTTGGGCAAATTGCCATCCACTTGAACATGAATGATTACCAAGCCAATCAGATTATTTGGCAGGACCATAAGTTGGTTTATACGATTTCTCACAGTGACACGATTGCAGCCTTAAAAATGGCTGTTTCTATGGGGCAATAACAAGAGAGGACGTAGCAAATTTCCGCTTCACATGATACAATAAATGAGAATTTTTGTAGAAATGAGGAACACAAGTGACAGAATATTTAAATGTAGGAAAAATTGTGAATACACATGGTATTCGAGGAGAAGTACGTGTGATTTCTCAGACTGATTTTGCCAATGAGCGTTATCAACCAGGAAAGACATTGGTATTGTTTAGAGAAAACAAAGAACCATTAACATTGACGATTGCGACCTATCGCCGTCACAAAAATTTTGATTTAGTAAGCTTTGAAGGGTATCCTTCAATCAATCAAGTAGAAACTTTCCGAGATGGCCTGTTAAAGGTCTCAAAGGAAGACAGCATCCCGCTTGAAGAAAATGAATTCTATTACTATGAAATTATTGGTGCAACGGTCAAAACAATCGAAGGTGAAATCATTGGGAAAGTCAAAGAAATTCTATCGCCAGGAGCCAATGATGTGTGGGTTGTGCAAAGACAAGGCAAAAAAGATGCATTAATTCCGTATATCGACGCTGTTGTTAAGCAGGTCGATGTTTCCAAGCAAGAAATTATTGTTGATTTACCGGAAGGATTGCTAGACGATGAGAATTGATGTATTAACACTTTTTCCAAGGATGTTTGATGGGCCGTTGGGTGAATCAATTATTGGTAAAGCGCGTGAAAGAGGACTGCTAGATATCCGTGTATCCAATTTTCGTGATTTTTCGGATAATAAACATCAAACCGTGGATGACTATCCTTATGGGGGTGGAGCGGGAATGTTGTTAAAAGTTCAACCAATTTACGATAACCTGGCAGCGATTGAAGCAGAACAACCAATCGAAAAGAAACGCATTGTTTTGCTCGATCCAGCCGGAAAACCGTTTAATCAAAAAATGGCAGATGACTTTTCGAAAGAAGACCATTTGATTTTTATTTGTGGTCATTACGAAGGATATGATGAACGCATCCGTTCTCTTGTCACTGATGAAGTCTCACTTGGGGATTATGTCTTAACGGGGGGAGAGTTAGGTGCAATGGTGATGATTGATGCGACGGTTCGCTTATTACCGGATGTGTTGGGAAACAATACCTCTGCTCAAACTGACTCGCATTCAACCGGTTTATTAGAACATCCTCAATATACACGACCAGCAGAATTTGCGGGTATGCAGGTTCCAGAGGTATTAACCAATGGAAATCATAAACTAATTGCAGAATGGCAGCTCAAGGAGTCGTTGCGTCGAACGTACCTAAGAAGACCAGATATGCTTGCAAAACTAGTAAGAACCCCTAAAATGGAAAAGCTACTGAAAGAAATAGAGCAAGAAGAAAAAAAAGCTTAATTGCAATATCAAATGCATAAAAAAATCAAAAAACCTTTATAGACAGCGAATTACTCAATAATCCAGTGTTACCAACGGTTTAACCCTTGTCTGGCAGTAAGATGCCTCTTACCATTTTTTTGGTGGATTGTTGGTGGTTCTGATTCAAAAGAATAGGTTGGTTGGGTCAAGAGAAGAAGCGAAGCGGCTCTTGACTCAGTCAATCTATTCTTTTATCCTACGGAACCAACGAACCACCTTAAGAGGTTTTTAATTTTGTCAGTTCTTCCTGAAGTCGTTCTGCAGGTGTTGCGTAGCCCATTATTTTTCTTGGTCTGTTGTTGATTGTATCGGTTATTGCGTGTAAGT
>NZ_JBHUMO010000021.1:0-13547 GCF_042685105.1 Enterococcus camelliae
CACACCTGTTCCCATGCCGAACACAGAAGTTAAGCTTCTTAGCGCCGATTGTAGTGAAGGGTTGCCCTTTGTGAGAGTAGGACGTCGCCATGCAAAAGAAAAAAGTAAGAATAAGACAACTTATTCTTGCTTTTTTTCTATGCATAGAAATTGGCTATTTAGCTAATGAAAAGAAGGAAGGGAAAAAGAATGTCAAAAATTGTAACAAATAGCATCAAAATTATCATCGGTTCGTTCATTTTTGCAGTCTCAGTCAATTATTTTGCCATTAGTAATGACTTAGGCGAAGGTGGAGTAACTGGTATTACGATGATGTTATATTATTTATACCAATGGTCCCCAGCGTTAACCAATCTGCTCTTTAATGGAATTTTATTGCTAGTAGGTTGGAAATTTTTAGACAAAGCAACTATTTTATACACCATTTTAGCCATGTTATGTATGTCATTATTTTTAAATAGTACTCATCAGTGGCATTTTGTAACCGATCAACGAATTGTTGCTGCATTAGGTGCGGGAGTATTAATGGGTGCGGGTATGGGCTTAATCATGCTTGGAAATGGTACAACAGCAGGCAGTGCCATTATTGCTAAATTGTTAAATAAATTTCTCGGCTGGAATGTAAGCTATGCTTTGCTATTCTGTGACATCATTGTGGTGGCATTTTCTGTTGCAATTATCGGGATTGAAAGCTTGGTACTAACGGTGGTTTCATTGTATGTATCGACCAAAGTATTGGACTATCTATTGGAAGGGTTTAATCCCAAAAAAGCTGTTACGATTATCTCGAGTCAATATACGGAGTTGGCAACGGCAATTGATCAAGAGATTGAGAGAGGGATTACTGTTTTTGATGCCAAAGGGTATTATTCAAAGACAGAAAAACCAGTTTTGTACATTGTGATTAGCCGCCAACAACTTTTACCAGTGACAAAAATTATTAATCGTATCGATCCGGAAGCATTTGTTATTGTTAACGAAGTTCAAAGTGTGATTGGTGAAGGATTTACGCGCCAAATAATGGATAAATAAACTAAATTCACAAAATCGTTTGTTTGAAAAGAGCAAGCGATTTTTTTATTTTCTTTTTTTGATATATACCAATTTCATTTGAAATTGAAAAATAATCATAAAAAATGTTGAAAATACTATTTTTTATGATATAAATATAGAGTATACCAATTTTTTTGAAAGAGGGATTTATAATTATGTGTGGAATAGTTGGCGTAATAGGAAATAGTCGTGCAAAAGAAATTCTTTTAAATGGATTAGATAAATTAGAATATCGCGGGTATGATTCTGCGGGAATTTTCTTAGAAAATGATCGAGAAAGCTTTTTAGTAAAATCACAAGGACGAATTCAACAATTAAAAGATAAGTTGACGGATGATGTGCAAGGGACAATTGGTATTGGTCATACACGGTGGGCAACACATGGGGTTCCTAGTGAAGCAAATGCGCATCCTCATACCTCACAGTCAGGACGCTTTGTTTTGGTTCATAATGGTGTAATTGAAAATTTCGATGAGTTAAAACATACGTATCTTGAAAATGATTTGTTCAAAGGGGAAACAGATACTGAAATCGTCGTGCATTTGATTGAACATTTTGCTCTTACTGAGCAACTATCAGCTTTGGATGCTTTGAAAAAGACGTTGGCGGTTGTGAAAGGTTCTTATGCCTTTGGTTTGATTGATACGGAAAACCCGGATGCGATTTATGTAGCGAAAAACAAAAGCCCACTTTTAATCGGTCTAGGTGATGGATTTAATGTAATTTGTAGCGATGCAATGGCTATGTTGAAGGAAACAAATCGTTTCGTGGAAATTAACGATGGGGAAATCGTGGTTGTTTATGCGGATCATATCTTGATTGAAGACAAGAATGGCCAAGCTGTTGAACGCAAGCCTTTTGTTACGGAGCTTGATGCTTCCGATGCAGAAAAAGGAGCCTATCCATTTTACATGATGAAAGAAATTGATGAGCAACCGGCAGTTTTACGTCGTTTAACTCAAGAATATGCGAATGTTGATGGTTCTTTTAATTTCGATGCTGATTTATTGCAGGAATTACATAAGACCGATCGTATTTATATCGTTGCTTGTGGCACAAGTTACAACGCTGGTTGGGCGAGTAAAAATGCCCTAGAAGCAATGATGGATATACCGGTAGAAGTCCATTTATCTAGTGAATTGGGCTATCATATGCCACTGTTGTCAAAAAATCCCTTCTTCATCTTTTTGACCCAGAGCGGCGAAACGGCTGATAGTCGTCAAGTACTAGTAAAAGTGAATGAGCTAGGATACCCCTCTTTAACAATTACCAATGTTGCGGGATCTACTCTTTCACGAGAAGCAAAATATACGGTGTTGTTGCATGCAGGTCCGGAAATTGCAGTGGCATCAACGAAAGCCTATACTGCGCAAATCACGGTGTTAAATCTCCTTGCTAAAGCATATGGGGATCAAAAGGGAATCGCAGCGGCACAAGCGTTTGACGTGGCACATGAGCTTGGGTTAACGGCCACAGCCATGGAAGCCGTGATTACGGAAAAAGAAGCAATTGAAGCCGCGGTGAAATCAATCTTAGCAACGACAAGAAATGCTTTCTATATTGGTAGAGGTGAAGACTACTACGTCGCCATGGAAGCTGCATTAAAATTAAAAGAAATTTCGTATATTCAAGCTGAAGGGTTCGCGGCAGGGGAATTAAAACACGGAACCATTGCCTTAATTGAAAAAGGAACGCCTGTCTTTGGTTTGATAACCGATGAAGTAACTGGACCGCATACACGGGGGAATTTGAAAGAGGTTGAAAGCCGTGGAGCGGAAACCTTTGTCATTAGCAGTGAAGCTTTAGCTAAAGTTGGTGATCAATTAATCTTAGCGGATGTTCATCCTCATTGTCGAGGTCTATTGACCGTTGTTCCAACACAATTGATTGCGTATTATGCATCCTTACACCGCGGGTATGATGTTGATAAACCACGGAACTTAGCAAAAGCAGTAACAGTTGAATAAAGCGATTTGATTTGAGAGAAAGATTTGAATTTTGAGCAAAGTTGATTGCATGGAAAACGAGTATTGGAATGAAACAGCATTCTTAGTTCTCCCATGAAATCATCTTTGCTTTTTTTATATGTTTCAAAAAAAAGCATCAGCTCCGCGCAGACTTGTCACAAACTTTCGTGCCAAAATTAGAGTTGAATTCGATTGAAAGCCTTTTCTATTCCTTGTATGATGGGGGTGTAGAGAAGATTGGGGTTTACGAAGAAGAGGAGGAAAATGACATGGCGAACAGCGCACAAGTCGAAAAGAAAAAAGGAGTTAAGGCCGGTGCTCAGAAATTAGGCAGTTACCTAAGTAGTATGGTTATGCCTAATATTGGTGCTTTTATTGCTTGGGGGGTTATGACAGCACTCTTTATTGGTGATGGGTGGTTGCCAAATGAACGCCTTGCAACCATGGTCTCACCAACACTGACCTATTTGTTACCACTGTTAATTGCTTATACAGGTGGTAGTATGGTTTATGCACAGCGGGGGGCGGTCGTTGGAGCGATTGCCGCGATGGGTGTCATTATGGGGACAGATATTCCAATGTTTATTGGGGCAATGATTATGGGGCCTCTCGGTGGTTGGTGTATTAAAAAATTTGATGATGTATTTAAAGAAAAAATTCGTGCCGGTTTTGAAATGTTGGTGAATAATTTTTCAGCTGGATTAATTGGCTTTGCATTAGCTATTCTAGCCTTTTATGGCATTGGGCCAGTCGTTGAAATGATTTCGCATTTATTATCAAAAGGTGTAGAAGCAATTGTTGGGGCTAATTTATTACCATTGGCCAATATATTCATTGAACCTGGGAAAGTTCTCTTTTTAAATAATGCCATTAATCATGGTATTTTAACCCCTCTAGGAACCGAACAAGCAGCAACTTCAGGTAAATCAATCTTGTTCTTATTAGAAGCAAATCCTGGACCGGGCTTAGGAATTTTGTTAGCATTCACATTTTTTGGCAAAGGATCAGCCAAATCCTCTGCACCAGGTGCAATTATTATTCAATTCTTAGGTGGGATTCATGAAATTTATTTCCCTTACATTATGATGAAACCTGCTTTGTTTTTAGCTGCAATTTGTGGGGGCGTTTCGGGTACCTTTATGTTCCAACTCCTAGGAGCAGGATTAAAAGCAGCTGCCTCTCCTGGTTCAATCTTTGCGGTTCTGCTAATGACGCCAAAAGGATTAAGTAATTATATAGCTGTTTTATCAGGTGTTATCGTTGGTGCAGCAGTATCATTTATCGTTGCCTCCATTATTTTGCGAATGGACAAAACCGAAGAAGATACCTTTGATCAATCCAAAGAATTGGTTCAACAACAAAAAGCAGAAAGCAAAGGTCAAGCAACTGCCACATCGGAAGATACTAACAGCTTAAATAAAATTAACAAAATCATCTTTGCTTGTGATGCAGGAATGGGTTCTTCCGCAATGGGAGCATCAATTCTTAGAGATAAAGTGAAAAAAGCGGGCATTCCGTTACCAGTTACCAATTCTGCCATTAATAATTTGCAAGATGATGCAAATGCATTGGTTGTTACCCAAGAAGAATTGCAAGAACGGGCAAAAAGAAAAGCCCCAAATTCTGAATTTGTCGCAGTAGAAAACTTTATGAATAGTCCGAAATACGACGAAATTGTGCAACGCTTATTAAAGAAAGACGCACCTCAAAAGGTAGTAGCAAATGAAAATAAAGCAGTTGCAACATCAGCAACCGTAGTGGATACGACGCAAGCGTATGGAAAAGTGACACACATTATTTTTGCTTGTGATGCAGGAATGGGCTCTTCAGCGATGGGGGCAAGTATCCTAAGAAAATTAGTCAAAAATAACGGCTTGACCCTTCCTGTCACGAATTCTGCTATTAGCAATTTACAAGATGAAGCAGATGCATTGATTGTAAGTCAAAAGGAATTAACGACACGTGCCACGCAAAAAACACCGAGTGCCATTCACGTATCGGTTGATAATTTTTTGACAACACCGGAGTATGACAAGTTAGTTGAAGCGTTAAAGATGGCACAAAAAGCATGACCTGAGTATACTCGATTAGAAAGTAGGGGGAGACCGCTACTTTCTAGTCATTTATCAAAAGGGGGTTTCCCATGTACTTCTCAGCAAGAGAGAAAAAAATTCTTGAATTATTACTCGAATACCATCAAGGCATTGATCAAGAAGAACTTGAAGGACTGCTTAACGTTAGCAGACGTACGGTTTATCGAGAGATATCCAGTCTGGAAAAGACACTTCATCCACTGGATATTCAACTTCTAAAAGAGCGAGGAAAAGGGTACTTTTTATTAGGTGACGAAGAAGCTTTGACTCGTTTGAGAGAAGAATTGTTGAATAAACGAACAGATGATTTTGGTTCAACTTTGGAGCGGCAACATGCCATTACTGCAAAGCTTCTAGTTGAAGCAAATCGTGAGACCATCCAGTCATTGGCATTTGAATTTCGGGTAAGTCCGGCCACTATGATGACGGATTTAAAGAATGTTGAACAGAGTTTAAACAATTATCGGCTTTCTTTAGATCGGGTACAAGGGGATGGCTTAGCAATTATTGGAGATGAGAGCGAACGAAGAAATCTTCTCCGAAGTCTTATTTACAATGGTGTCAACGAATATGATTTCTTTCATCATTTGCGACGTATTGATGAAACCAATTTGCAGCATAAAGCGGGAAATTATTTTTTAAAGTTGGTTAGCAATGAAGCTTTGTATGTGGCAAATCAAGTGATTTCTGAGAGTCAGCTGTTCCAGGATGTGACCGACAATCAACTGGTCCAAATTCTTTTGATTCTTGCCATTTCAATTGATCGAATGAATTTGCACCATCCGATTGAAGAAGAATATCCGATTGAAGATATCGAGTTCTATCAACACGCACAGAAAATTTTGCAAGCGGTAGGGAAAATGATTGGACAATCAATTGTGAACTATGAAGCAAGTTTTCTGGCTCGCCAATTGAGTGGGGTGAATTATAAAATTCCTCAAAATATTTTTTTGGAAAGTTATGATGTGACACTATCCTATCAAGTTCGAGAGCTCATTGCGGCGGTTAGTCAAGAGACAATCAATGATTTTCGCAAAGATGATATGTTGTTTTATGATTTATCGGCACATATGGCCGCCGCTTTAAAAAGAAATTATGCTAGTTTTGATAAGGAAGCGAATCCACTCTTAAAAAAGGTGATTGAAGAATATCCTGCATTGTACCAAGCAATTACGAAACAGTTGTATCGCATTTTTACCTCCACTCATTTCAATGAAGAAGAGTTGGGGTACATCTTGATTCACTTTGCTAGCTCATTAGAACGTAGCCCTCAGCAAAGAGGCGCATCGGTTTTGGTTTTATGTTCGAGTGGCATTGGAACATCAAAAATATTAGAAAGTCGTTTGACAAAATACGTGCCAGAAATTGAATCAACGCAAGTAGCAAGAATTTCACAGATGGATTACATTAATTTTGCTCAATTTGATTTAATTCTTTCTACCATATTTTTACCAGGCTTTGAGTTTCCTTATAAAATGATTTCGCCCTTGCTACTGGAAGATGAATTAGCGGAAATTCGATCAGTTCTTATGAAACAAACGCATCGTGCCGTGCCCAACCATTTAAATGAAGCGACCCAAGTTGAAAATTCAGCGATGACCTTTGAGCGAATCTACGAGCGAATGCGAGTGGCCAACAATTTATTAAAACAATTTGATATGTACTCCCTTGTTACGGAAGAATCGCTTTTTGCAACGATTGAAAAAATGATAGAGCGACTACAAGGAGTGATTGTTCAGGATGCAGGTGAAGTAGCGCAAAAAGTGTTTGCTCGCTATCAGATTGCACCGATTGGCATTCCTAACACGAATTTTGCTCTCTTTCATTGTTCTTCCGATAAAGTAAATCTACCGTATTTTGGCATCTTTGAATTATCAAAAGCAGTGCCTATTGCCGCAATGGATGGAAGCAAGATTGAGCTTTCGCGTATGTTATTATTATTAGCTCCCGAACCGCTTGATCATGAATTGGAAGTTCTTTTAGGGAAAATTAGTAGTTCTGTCATCGACAGTGACTTAAACATTGAAATCTACAAAAAAGGCGATAAAGAATTGATTTATCATCTATTAAGTTCGCTATTTGTTGATGAAATTCGAGAAGTCAATTAGGAGGAGAGAAAATGAAGGTTAACGCAGAATTAATTTTAGTAAACCAGCACTATGCTACGAAAGAAGAGGCCATTCGGGCATGTGGAGAATTATTGGTAAAAGGGGGTTGCGTAGACGAAAATTATATCGAAGCGATGATCGAACGAGATAAACTAGTCTCTGTCTATATGGGGAATTTTATTGCCATTCCTCATGGAACAGATGAAGCCAAGAAATATGTCAAAAAATCAGGAATTTCAATTATTCAAGTTCCAGCAGGTGTCAATTTTGGGACAGAGGAAGACGAGCAACTGGCCATGATTTTATTTGGAATCGCCGGTAAAGATGGGGAACATTTGGATTTGTTACAAAAAATTGCCATTTTTTGTTCGGACGTGGACAATGTTGTGAAATTAGCTGATGCACAGTCAGCAGAAGAAATTGTACGTTATCTTGAGGAGGTAGAGTAAAGATGCAAGCAACTCATTTTGGAGCAGGAAATATTGGGCGAGGATTTATTGGCGAAATTTTAGCAAACAATGGTTTTGCCATTCATTTTGTGGATATTAATGAAACAATTATTGACGCATTGAGTGAACGCAAAGGGTATACGATTGAATTGGCAGAAGAAGCGCATCGGACCATTAAAGTGAGCAATGTCGATGGGATTAATAATCAAACCAATCCAGATGCAGTGGTTGATGCTGTGTTTGAATCGGAAATTGTCACAACGGCAATTGGACCAACGATTTTGCCTTTTATTGCAGAATTGATTGCGAAAGGCATTCAAAAACGGCGCCTAGCCAAGGTAACAAAACCACTTGATGTGATTGCTTGTGAAAACATGATTGGTGGATCTGCTTTTTTAAAGAAAGAAGTGGAAAAATATTTGACCGATGAAGACCAAAGCTATGTCGCAGAATGGATTGGTTTTCCTAATGCTGCTGTGGATCGGATTGTTCCACTCCAACACCATGAAGATCCGTTATTTGTTAGTGTCGAGCCTTTCTGCGAATGGGTGATTGATGAATCGCAAATGAAGGCCAAAGAAATTCGCTTACAAGGAGTGGAATATGTACCTGATCTAGAACCGTATATCGAACGAAAATTATTTTCTGTGAATACAGGACATGCAACGGTAGCGTACACTGGGGCTTATTACGGTTACAAAACAATCGATGAAGCCATCCAAGATGAACGAGTATTGAATCAATTGAAGGCCGTTCTTTCGGAAACAGGTGATTTGCTGATTCATAAATGGGCATTTGATCCCGCAGTCCATGCAGCTTATCAACACAAAATTGAAGGACGCTTTGAAAATCCTTATATTTCAGATGTGATTACTCGTGTTGCACGTACGCCAATTCGGAAGTTGGGATTTGACGAACGGTTTATTCGCCCTATTCGTGAGTTGAGCGAGCGTCAGTTGGATTACACGCATTTATTAGAAGTAGTGGGAATGATTTTTGACTACTTTGATCCAAATGACCAACAAAGTGTGGAACTTTCTGAAAAATTGGCAACGATGCCACTTGAAGACGTAATTAGAGAAGTGACCGGTCTGACAAATCAGGCATTAATAAAAGAAATTCAGCAACAAGTTGAAGCAAAAGTAAAAACGAACAAACGTCACTAAAAAACAAGTAGAGATGCAGTTACAAAACAGCAAACCACTCAAGTAGTTGGTGTTCCTAAGAGGTACATCAATTCCTTGAGTGGTTTGCTTTCATTTTAGTAATGTGCTTTGGCGTTTGCGTACTTTTTTGGTCCAAAATCCTCCTGAAATAAACTTTGGTTCATACGTAATGATAAAGGCACGTTCCTCAACACTTTTAATGAGTTGGTACAACTCCCGTTCATTCTTTCTTGGGGAAAGAATTTCGAGGATCATGCGTTCACCAGATAAGCCTTCACCATAGCTTTGAGTCACTCCGTAGCCTTTATTTCTAAGGACGGTCGGCAAATTTTCATCATTGTCCGTATTACTTGGGAGAATGGCAGTCGTCATGATATACCCAAGTGCAAGCCGGTCTTCAATCAGGATACCTACACTAATACCCACAGCATAACCGAGGGCATAAACAAAAAGATTGATGGGATTGTCTAGGCGATTTAAAACTAAGGAAAGTCCCAAAATGTAAATGGTAATTTCAATCATACTCAAAATTGGTGCCAGTAAACGATACCCCTTCATTGTGAGCATGAAACGAATCGTACTGATGGTTACATAAGCAAAATTGATGAAAAAAGTCATGGCTAAAATGGAAATTGACATTATGGTTCCTTCCTCCCTTCTTTCTTTAGCATAGTAGAAAGCATCTCAAAGTTGTATTCTAACAGATTACCGAGCAAATGGACAAAATTTTCGCATCGTTTGTGGCAAATGATTGGCAATCTCAGTTGGTAAAACAACGTAAGCGTCTTTTGCTAATTCATCTGCAATGAAACTATGAATGGTGACGGCAGCACAGATAGCCGCTTCTGCCTGTAAGTCCGTATGACCAAATTGGCCTAGAAAACCACCTATGATGCCTGCCAAGGTGTCGCCCATGCCACCAGTAGCCATTGCTGGATTTCCAAATGTATTCTGATACTGTTCATGATTCGTATAGATATGGGTTTGTTCACTTTTTAAGACGAGGGTGATGCCAAGTTTTTTCTGGGCGTGCCAATTTGCCCGAATGGTTTGTTCTTTTAAGGCTAAACCGCTAAATCGTTCCCATTCTTTTTGATGAGGCGTAAGAACAAGGTGTTCGGGAAAGAGAAAGTCAACGGGATGGTCGGCCAATAAGGTAATAGCTGATCCATCAATCACAAGCCATTGATCCTTGGTTTGTTGCTGCAAAACCAATTTCAACAGCTGGAAAGCTTCCTTTTCAACACCTAGACCTGGTCCGATAACAATGACATCAGCGGTGGCAAGCACGTTTTGGAGGGCTTCCTGATCTTGAAAGGAAAGAGCCATTGCTTCAGGTAAGCGACTATGTAAAGCGGGAATGGTCGCGACATCTGTCACCACTGTTACTAGACCCGCCCCACTCTTAACACAGGCTTGGGCACACATGATGATTGCGCCACCGTATTGTCGGATTCCACCAATACAGACGACGCGCCCATATGAACCTTTATGGCTCTTTGCTTTTCTTGGAACAATAACTTTAGGTAAACTTTCTTTGGTTAGAAGAATCAATTCAATCACCCACCTTTCTTTCTATTTTAGGCTATTTTTGCAACAAAGGAAGCGAAAAAGTAAGGAAGAGGGGAAAAAAGATTCCTTCCTTTGTCTTAATTCATGATTATCATTCTCAATTAGCTGTGATATACTGAAAATTCAAGGAGGAGTGGCGTGACAAAAATTGTTTGTCCATGAGGAATCCAGAGCATTTTTTTTTTCGAATATGCTATGGTAAAGCCAAGTGGTGTGAATAAGGGATTGATGCACCCCAACGAATCAATTTGGTCACGTGCAAGAGCACAAAGAGATGGTGTTGGGTGTTGCAAGTAGTTTATAGGATGAGGAGCATTCGGGTGAAAAAATTAAAAGTACAAGATTTGATTGCGGTCGGTGTGTATACCGCCATCTATTTTTTAACGATTAGCATTTGTTTATTGGTTTTACGATTTGTCGTTCCAGGATTCCACAATTTATTTATTCCTGCGGTAAGTGCGCTATTTTCTGGTGTCATCTACCGATTGGTCTTGCAGCGCGTTCCAAGAATGGGTGCCATTACCATCATGGGAAGTGTTGTTGCTCTCTTTTTCTTAATGACGGGGCATTTTCCACTAGCTATCGTGCCAGGTATCCTTTGTTCTTTTTTAGCAGATGTGATTCAGTATAAGACCCATTTGCCCAAAAAGGTTCGTACGGTGACAAGCTATATTGTTTTTAGTTATGGGTTAATGGGGCCTTTGTTGCCATTATGGTTTATGAAAAATGCCTATGTTGCTTCATTAAAAGCGCGTGGCAAAGACCAAGTTTATATTCAAACTGTTTTTGAACACGTTTCAACCCAGATTTTCTTGGCAAGCATGGTGGCAGTTCTCGTAGGCGCCATTTTGGGTTATTATTTAGGTAGCTATTTATATACCAAGCATTTTCAACACAATAGAAGGTAGGGTTTATGACAATTTTTCCGGTGCGTTTTGATCCAAGAAGCAAGCTGTGTGCGATTTTTTGTGCGAGCTTGGCGTTGCTTTTTCCATTGCCATTCTCGTTGGAGAGTGCCCTCATTGGCTTGTTTGCAGGTGGCTTTTTTGTGAGTGGGTACTGGAAGAAGGCGCTGCTTTTTCTTCTGATTTTTGTCGGTCTGTTGGGGGTGAATCAATGGATGAGTCTCTCTAAAACTCCTGTATTCCTGACGATTGTCGATTTTTTGATGGTCGGGAATCGACGTTTATTGCCAACCATTATGGCGGCGAGTTTTGCTGTGTCGGGTACAACCACGAGTGAATGGCTAGCCGCGCTACAAAAATTACGAGTGCCAATGCAATTGCTCGTACCTTTGACCGTTTTGGTGCGTTTTTTTCCAATGACTGTCCAAGAAATGATTCATATTCGACAAGCGATGAAATTTAGAGGAATCGCAACGAATCCTTGGCAATTAATCAGTCATCCGTTGCAATCGATGGAATACTTAATCGTTCCATTACTATTATCAGCTGAAGAAACATCAATGAATCTATCAGCGACTGCGTTGGTTCGAGGATTAGCCAATCCAATCAAACATACAAGTGTCCATGCATTGCACTTGAAAATTACAGATTATGTATTCATGGGCAGTTTAATTAGCTGCTTTGTCGTTAGGATGTGGCAAAAATGAACCCGATTGCTTTAAAAAACGGTGCGTATCAAACCTCGACGAAACATACCTTGCTTCATGCGATTGACCTGCAGATTTCCCAGGGGGAGTTAGTTGTGATCAGTGGTCCAAGTGGCGGCGGGAAATCCACTCTTTTAAACCTATTAAATGGGTTGAATCCTGAATTGTATGAAGGACAAGTAAAAGGTGAAGGACACATTGGCTCCTCTCCTTTTCCTATTGAGGATTTTTCTGCGCATGTGGCACAGCTAGGAATGGTGTTTCAAAATCCCAAAACGCATTTTTTTACGACAGATGTCTATGCTGAATTAGCATTTGTCATGGAAAATTATGGCTATTCGTCGGAGGCCATTCAAACACGAGTGGACGAACAAGTAAATACTTTTGGGTTATCCTCATTACGCGAAGCAAGCATGTTCCATCTATCTGGGGGGCAAAGACAATTGGTCTCCATTGCTGCAGCCAATATGTTGCCGCATGAATTGCTTCTATTGGATGAACCAGCCAGTAATCTTGACCCAATGGCCATTCAACAGTTGAAGCAAACCCTCATCCAATTAAAGCAACAAGGAAAAACGATTCTTATTGCGGAGCATCGCTTAAACTATTTGATGGCTATAGCCGATCGGTTAGTTATCGTAGAGAAGGGAACGATTAAGCAACAATTTGCCAAAGAGGAGTTTTCGGAAATCACTGAACAAAGGCGCAAGCAAATGGGCTTGCGGTCATTTAACCCAATTTCAATGGGACCTACCCAAAAGATGGGCTCCTCACGGAATCCTTCGCTGACCATTGAAGTCGAGCAGTTAACCTATCGTTACCGAAAGCAAAAGCAACAGGCTCTTGAAATTCCGCACCTGAGACTAGCCAATGATACAATCAATGGCATCATCGGAGACAATGGCGCAGGGAAAACAACCTTATTTGAAATTCTTGCTGGGCTGCGGAAAGGAAAGACGGGCACAATCAAGCTTAATGGCCAACCATGCAAATCAAAAAACTTATTGGCCAAAGCGTTTTTAGTGATGCAAGACGTCAATTTGCAATTATTCTTTGAAACCGTTGAAAAAGAGCTCCTTGAGAAGGCCCAAAATAGCGAGAGATTTGAAGAAATTTGTAAAAAGTTTCATTTGACGCACTTATTACAACGCCATCCACATTCCTTATCGGGTGGTGAAAAGCAACGAGTGGCCATTGCCAGCGCCCTTTTGTCAGGAAAAGAAATTCTCCTATTTGATGAACCAACGAGTGGGTTAGACTATCTTCATATGAAAGAAGTTAGTCAACTGTTGCAATCATTAAAAAATGAGCCAGCCATTGTTCTCGTTATTAGCCATGACGAAGAATTTTTACAAACGACTTGCCAAACGATTGTATCCTTAAAAAATGGCAAACTAGTCGAAGTTGTAGAAAGGGAGGGTAACAACAGTTAATCATAATATATAAATATCTATAAAAATATCATTTAAAAAATCAATATGTGGTATAATCATTTTGAGGTGAAGATTATGACTATGTATTCGATAG
>NZ_JBHUMO010000022.1:0-9441 GCF_042685105.1 Enterococcus camelliae
CTGCCAGACAAGGGTTAAATCGTTGGTAACACTGGATTATTGAGTAATTCGCTGTCTATAAAGGTTTTTTGATTTTTTTATGCATTTGATATTGCAATTAAGCATCCAGAAAAAGTTGTTGAAATGTTCAATTTATTATTTGACAAAGTAGCAAACTCAAAAGACATGGAAAAAGAATACCCTGAAATTTATGATTACGCTCAAAAAGCTGTAGACGGTTCAGTGAAACCAGTCAATATCGAATTCTTCAAAAACTTGAGTGAAATTGATGATGCAGTGACTGCGACAAATGCTGCAGAAGGCAAAACAAATATCAATGATATTACGAAGTTTATCGTTCAAAATAATGCTCGTAAAATCAAAGCTTACTTGGACAATCCAGAAGGAGCAGATCCAACCGACTGGTCTGTGTACGCTTCACGTGATTTAGCAGTGGCTGGTGTAATGGATGGTGTACGTAAAGAAGGCATCTATAACGAAGTAAAACCATTTATAACCTTTGATACAATTAAAGCAAACGATCGTAATGGTGCTCAAATTTCTAAACTTGAAGAAGAAACGTTCATCAAATTTGTAACAGGAGCAGAACCATTAAGCAAATTTGATAAATACACCAAAGAATGGAATAACCAAGGTGGTAAAGAAATTCTCGCAGAAATGCAAAAAATTGCTGACAAGCAAAAATAACTAAATTGAGTTATGAGTTAATAGAGCATTTGTCAGCAAATGCTCTATTTTCTATCTGACAGTAAGGAGACTATTATGGATAAAAAAGCGATAAAAAGGAAATCTTGGTTTTCAAGAGATCAATGGCTATTCATAGCTATGGTAATGCCAGGAATACTCTTTTTGTTAGTTTTCTCTTATGCACCGATGTTCGGGTTAATTATGGCGTTTCAAGATTTTATACCAGCAAGAGGATTTCTACATTCTGAATTTGTTTATTTAGATAATTTCAAATACCTTTTTAATCTACCTGATATCTGGAAAGTTACCTACAATACCGTTTTTATTGCCGTAGGAAAAATCATTTGGAATACAATTATCCCAATTATATTCGCAATTTTATTAAATGAAATTCGTGTCCAATGGATGAAGCGTACGATGCAAACAATTGTCTATTTGCCTTATTTTCTTTCATGGGTAATCTTAGCTTCGGTTATTGTAAACTTGTTTAGTTTAGACGGAACAGTCAATCAAATTTTACAAAGTATCGGTCTTAACTCAGTGAATTTCTTAGGTAGCAATAAAGTGTTCCCACACCTATTAATTTGGACGGATGTTTGGAAAGGTTTTGGGTATAATTCGATTATCTTCTTAGCCGCTATTACGGCGATTGATCCAGGATTATATGAAGCAGCGACAATGGATGGGGCGAGCTGGTATCAAAAAGTACGCTATGTAACCGTCCCAGGAATGATGCCTTTTATTATTTTGATGACAATTTTGGCTTTGCCAGGCATTTTAAGTGCTGGTTTTGACCAAGTGTACAATTTATATTCTCCTCCAGTGTATTCGAGTGGGGATGTCTTAGATACATATATTTATCGAATTGGTCTAATTGGACGAGACTATAGTTTAGGGGCTGCAGTTGGGTTAATTCGCTCGATTATCGGATTATTCTTAATCTGGATTTCGAACAAAGCGGCTGAAAAAGCAACAAATCGGGTGATGTTCTAAACGTTAAAGGAGGAATAAAAAAATGAAAGAAAAATTTGGCATTCGTCAATTTATTATCTATTTATTAGTAATTCTCTTGACGTTATCATGCTTAATCCCATTGATGAATGTAATTGCGCTCTCTCTAAGTAGTTCTCAGGCAGCAGCTGCAAATAAGGTTGGTTTATGGCCAGTAGAATTAACTTTTGCAGCATATGAAAAAATTGTCGGTGATACTCAATTTTGGCGTTCATTCGGCATTTCAGTATTTAGAGTATTCGTAGCACTTGCACTAAACTTGATACTGATTGTGACATTAGCTTATCCTTTGTCGAAAAGCAAAAAAGTGTTCTTTTCTCGCAAGTTTTTTATGAACCTTATGATTTTTGCAATGCTCTTTAATGGTGGGATGATTCCAACTTATTTAGTTGTTAAAAATTTAGGTTTGATTAATTCCGTGTGGTCATTGATTTTACCTGGTGCTGTTCCAATCGGTAGTGTGATTTTAGTAATGAATTTTTTCCGCGGAATTCCAAAATCATTGGAAGAATCAGCTTTGTTGGATGGCGCAAATGCTTGGGATATTTTGCTTAAAATCTATATTCCGATTTCTTTACCATCCTTAGCAACGGTGTCCTTATTCAGTATTGTAGGTAGTTGGAATGACTTCTTTGGTGGATTGATTTACATGACGGATATTAAAAATTATCCATTGATGACCTACATCCAATCATTGTCCGTAAATATTGCAGCTACGTTACAAAATGCTGGTGGATTATCTACTGAACAATTACAAAGCTTGTTATCAGTATCAAACCGTAACTTGAATGCTGCGAAAATTGTTGTAGCAATCATTCCGTTACTAGTCATTTATCCATTCTTACAAAAATACTTCGTTCAAGGAATTGTTGTAGGAGCGGTCAAAGAATAGGTTTTGAATGCGTCAAAACGAGATGAGAAGAAAAGAGGTGAAGAATGTGGATAGATTTTTTGATGTTGGTGGCCCCGTGTATCGTGTACTTGCAAAGATCTGGGGATTGATGGTGCTGAACTTTTGTATCCTCTTAACTAGTCTGCCACTCGTCACAACGGGTGTTTCATTGAGTGCAGCTTATACCGTTTGTTTCAAGATGCATGAAAAAAATGATATGCAAGTAATAAAAAATTATTTTGAAGCCTTTAAGCAAAATTTTAAACAAGCAATGGTATTTAGTATGATTCAATCCTTGCTTTCAGTACTATTTATAGTGGATGGTTGGTATTTTGTGCAGACATTCCATGGAATCACACTTCCAATGGTCGGTGTTGGGGTGACAGCGTTATTTATTTTGTTTATCACTCAGTATTTGTATGCGTATATTGCGCGTTATCAAGATAGTTTAAAAAATACCCTAGCTAATTCATTGAAACTAGCTGTCATGAATGTGTTTACGAGCATTCTTTTGGCAGGAATGAGTAGTGGGATCATTACACTGATGTTCCTTTCTTCCAATCTTTTTGTTTTCATACTGTATATGAGTGTTTTCATAGGCATCGCATTTATGATTTTCTTAAAATCGTTTTTATTGTTAGGTATTTTTAAAAAATATGAAAAAATGAAGGAGATTTAACATGACGTCATGGTGGCAAAAGGCCGTAGTATATCAAATTTATCCTAGAAGTTTCCAGGATAGCAATGGAGACGGAATTGGGGACATTCCTGGGATTATTTCCCGTTTAGATTATTTACAATTATTAGGAATTACAGCTATCTGGCTTTCGCCAGTTTACAAATCGCCGAATGATGACAACGGCTATGATATCAGTGATTATGAAGATATTATGGATGAATTTGGTTCGATGGCGGATATGGAAGAATTAATCCAAGAAGCCAATAAAAGAGACATTAAAATCGTTATGGACCTTGTTGTTAATCATACTTCTGATGAACATGCTTGGTTTGTAGAAGCCAAGAAAGGCAAAGAAAATCCATACCGAGATTATTATGTCTGGCGTGATCCAGTTAATGGGGACGTCCCAAATGATTTGCATTCAACATTTAGTGGAAGTGCATGGGAATATGATGAAGCATCGGGTCAGTATTATTTACACTTGTTTAGTAAAAAACAACCAGACTTAAATTGGGAAAACAAAAAAGTTCGTCAAGAAGTCTACGATATGATGAATTTTTGGTTGGAAAAAGGAATTGGTGGTTTCCGGATGGACGTCATCGATTTAATTGGCAAATTACCTGATCAAAGCATTACCGGAAATGGGCCAATGTTGCACACGTATCTTCAAGAAATGAATCAAGCAACTTTTGGCTCGCAAGATGTAATGACGGTGGGCGAAACTTGGGGAGCAACACCAGAAATCGCTAAATTGTATTCTGATCCAACCAGAAATGAACTTTCAATGGTCTTTCAATTTGAACATATTGGTTTGGATCAACAAGAAGGCAAAGATAAGTGGGATTTGAAACCATTGTCTATTGGTCAATTAAAGCAAGTTCTATCTAAGTGGCAAACTTCATTAGGACATGAAGGTTGGAATAGTTTATTCTGGAACAATCATGATTTACCAAGAATCGTTTCACGTTGGGGAAATGACAAAGAATATCGTGTGGAAAGTGCCAAAATGTTTGCTATTTTGCTACATATGATGAAAGGGACGCCATACATTTATCAAGGAGAAGAAATTGGCATGACGAATTGCCCAATTTCAACAATTGATGAAGTGGATGATATTGAAAGTATTAATATGTACAATGAGCGCCTAGATCAGGGCTATACGAAAGAAGCCATTATCGAATCCATTAATGCTAAGGGACGTGACAATGCCCGGACACCAATGCAATGGGACAATTCGGCCAATGCAGGCTTTACAACAGGGACACCTTGGTTGCACGTTAATCCAAATTACCCTGAAATTAATGTGGAACAAAGTTTGGCGGATGAGGATTCTGTTTTTTACACATACAAAAAGTTAATAGAATTGCGCAAAGAGCATGCAATTGTTGTTTGGGGCGAATACGAATTAATTGAAGAGACAGAAGAAGAAGTATTTGCGTATTATCGAGAATTTTCCGGTGAGAAATGGCTAGTCGTGGCTAATTTTTCGGAATCAAAGCAAACGTTTACGTTGGAAGAAGAAATTGGGGAAGTACTTGTGCATAACTATCACACCTCATTACCAAAAAGTGGCGAAGTATCATTAAAGCCATATGAAGCATTTGCTGCAAAAATTTTAAAAAATGTATAGGAGAGAATGATGACAAAGTCTATTATTCAAGGAGAACATTATCGTATCACAATTCTAACGAATCAATTGATTCGGATGGAATATAGTCAAACTGGACAATTTGAAGATCGTCCGACACAAACTGTTTTAAATCGTACATTTGGAACACCAACAGCAACCATTTCTGAAACGGAAACGCAACTAGAAATTCATACACCAAATTTTGATCTTTTTTATGAAAAAGAAAAAGAATTTAATGAATATACCGTTTCGATGGATGTGCGCTTTGCAACAGGTTATACGCACCACTGGCGTTTTGGAGATACTGAATGGAACCTAAAAGGAACAACGCGAACGCTTGATGGAGCAGATGGAGAAATTCCACTTGAAGATGGTATCATGAGCCGTAACGGTGTCACTATAATGGACGATTCAACAACTTTTGCGATAGATGAGATGAAGCAACCAGTTAAGCGCCTAGGAAGTGAAACGGATTGTTACCTCTTTGCTTATGGACATGATTACTTCCAAGCATTGAAAGATTTCTATCAGTTGACAGGTCAAACACCCTTGCTACCTCGTTATGCTTTAGGAAACTGGTGGAGTCGTTATTGGAAATACACGGAAGATAGCTATTTAGAATTGATTGAACAATTTCAAGAAGAAGCGGTGCCTTTATCGGTGTCGGTAATTGACATGGATTGGCATTTGACGGAAGTGCCAGAACGTTTTGGTAATGGTTGGACAGGTTACACGTGGGATAAAAAATTATTTCCGAATCCAACGCGCTTTATGCAAGCGTTACATGATCGTGGCTTAGCGATTACGCTCAATGTCCATCCAGCTGATGGAATTCGTGCATTCGAAGAAGCCTATCCACGAGTGGCAAAACGGTTGCATCTCGACCAAGAGGCAGAAGAGCCAGCTCGCTTTGATTTAAATGACGAAAATTTCCGTATCAGTTATTTCGAAGATGTTCATCATCCAATGGAAGAAGATGGAGTCGATTTTTGGTGGATTGATTGGCAACAAGGAACAAAAAGCGAAGTAGCGGGCTTAGATCCGTTATGGCAATTGAACCATTACCACTTTCTAGATCAAGTAGAACGCAAACACGATCCATTAATTTTATCACGCTATGCCGGACCAGGAAGCCATCGGTACCCACTCGGCTTTTCTGGGGACACGATTATCAGTTGGGAATCGCTTGATTTCCAACCATACATGACCGTCACGGCTTCGAACATTGGTTATTCTTGGTGGAGTCATGATATTGGTGGACACATGTTAGGATACAAAGACGAAGAATTGTCCTTACGCTGGTTGCAATTTGGGGTATTTAGTCCAATCAATCGTTTGCATAGTTCATCAAGTGCGTTTACAAGCAAGGAACCTTGGACCTATGAACCAACAATAGCCGGGATTATGAAGGATTACTTGCGCTTCCGCCATGCTTTACTGCCTTATCTTTACACAGCAAATGTGAAGACACATGAGAATGGTGAACCGCTGATGCAGCCAATGTATTACCGTTACCCGGAAGTAGATGCATCTTACCGTACGCGTAATCAATACTTCTTTGGTTCTGAACTTTTGGTTGCTCCAATTACACAACCAATGGATCGGCAGACAGAGTTAGGAAAAGTGGCTGTCTTTTTACCAGAGGGAGATTGGTTTGACCTTTTCCGAAACTGTCGTTATGAAGGCGATACAACCATTACGATGTATCGTTCGCTAAACGATATTCCTGTTTTAGCTAAAGCGGGCGCCATTGTACCGTTAGATGCCCATCCTGAGCAAACAAAAGCGAATGAGTTGCCAACAACCATCCGTTGGGAAATATTCCCTGGAAGCAGCAATCAATATGAATTGATTGAAGATGAGGGAAATCAACGATGCGTAACCCGCGTTCGTTTGGATAATGAAACCAAAAAATTGGTTATCGAAATAGAAGGATCGAAAGATATTCTGCCAAATGAACGTCAACATGAGTTTCATTTACGCGTGACCGATGAAGTACAGGTTAGTGGTGACAATCTTTCCTCTACGTATGATGCTCAGTTGAAAGAACAAATCATTTTAATCAATCAACCGGAAGAGCAACATATGCTCACACTATCAGGTTTTGCCTACAGCAAAACACAAACTAGTGAACAGGCTGTTTTTGATATCTTAAAACGAGCAAACATTGAGAATGAATTAAAAGATCAATTATGGGATCGTTACCGAAATGAATCAAGTAAGAACAAACGATTCAATTTACTTTCCCAAGTACCTTCTCGTGATTTATCACAAGCACTGTTTGAATGCGAATACACGGACCAACGTGCAGAGTGACTAGCTGAGTAAATAGGGACATGTATGTATAGCAGTAAAACCAGACCCGAACGATAGTGATGATGAATCTCACTTGTCACAAGCAGTGACATGAGCCAGTCTCATTATGGTTCGGTTTTTTTGATAAGAACGACTTTTTACAATCATGCATTGAAGGGAGCAAATATGAAAAAAATTGTTTTCGGAATAATAAGTGGGGCTCTGGTTGTCGGAGTAATCTTTGGAGTGGTGAGAATGAATAAGCAAAAACAGGCAAACGTGTCAATTGATAAGATAAGCGCAGACCAAGCCGTCTATCGACCTGGGGACAAGGTAACCTTAACCGTTTCATTAGCGGATGAAGCAAAAAAAAATCAAGGAACCTATCAATTACGGGTGACTCATTTGGGGAAAAAAGTTGATCAACAAGCTGCAAAATGGGAAACCGTTAACGGTAAGGGACAGATGACCATTGAATGGCAACCTCCAAAAACCGATTTTCAAGGATATTTATTGCAAATTGAAATGAAAAATCAATCCGGAGAAACCATTGCTCAAACCAATAAAGCGGTGGATGTTTCGAGTAACTGGACCAAGTTTCCACGTTATGGCTATTTAACAGAATTTGGCGATGAAGCAACGCCCGCTAAAACCATCGCACAGATGAAAGATTGGCAGCTAAACTCTATTGAATATTATGATTGGAAATTTTTGCATCATCAACTGATTCCTGAAGATGGCTCAATGACTTGGCAGGATTGGTCAGGCAGACAAATTGATGGCAATAAAGTAAAAGAATATATTCAGCTGGCTAAGCAAGAAAATATCGTGAATATGAGTTATAATATGGTCTACGCAGCAACGAATAATTATAAGAAGTACGGAATTAAAGACGAATGGTTGTTGCATTATGCTGAGGATCATGGAGAAGCTGGTAGACGGCCAGGGGATGTCTTTACCTTTAAAATGGGTGCAAGTCCCACGGGTCAATCAAATCTATTTTTCTTTGATTTAGATAACCCTGAATGGCAAGATTATATCATCGAAAAAAACAAAGAAGCATTAGAAGTAATGGGATTTGATGGTTGGCATGGTGACACTGTTGGGGAATGGGGAAAAATGTGGACCACTGCCGATATTGGGAAACCCGAAAAAGCAAAATATGTGAAAGATAGCTACAAGTCATTTTTAAATACCGTAAAAGAACGTCTAGGGGATCGCTACTACCTTTCTTTTAATCCAGTAGGTGCGCAGGGCATCGAGCAGGTAAATGCATCAAATGTTGATGTCCTCTACTCTGAAATTTGGCCTTGGGATAAAGACAGTGAAGGGCATACGTATGATGATTATATGAGCTTGAAACGAGAAATCGATCAGTCACGTAAAGAAAGCAATGGAAAATCGTTAATTATACCGGCTTATATGGAATATGATTATGCAGCAGCCCAAGGGAAACGTAAACCATTTAATCAAGCAGCCGTTTTATTAACCGATGCAGCTGTTTATGCAGCGGGTGGTTCAAGAATTGAATTAGGGAATGGCACAGAAATGCTTTCAAATGAGTATTTCCCTAATAAGAACCTATATATGAGTAAAGAGCACCAAAAACGCCAACATGCACTGCAAGAATTTATTGTAGCTTATCAAAATATCTTACGTGATGGCTTGGAAGATAATCAAAAATTGATTCAAATCGTCGATGAACAAACCAGCAGTGATGGTCATCCAGATACGATTTGGACGTATGCAAAAGAAAAAGACGGCATTGAAGCGTTGCAACTGATTAATTTAAGCGGTGTCAATGATGTAACTTGGCGTGCAAACGAAGGAAAGAAAGCAACACCAACGAAGAAAGAAAACTTAAAAGTCAAGTATTACACGGAGAATACGTATACCCATGCCTATGTCACTTCGCCAGACCCAGCCTTTAATGGCGTATCAAAAGAAGTAACAATGAGCGTCGGTGAAGATGATAAAGGAGCGTATATCGAAGTTCCTGTGAGTAGCTTGGAATATTGGGATATGATTTATTTTCAATAGAGAAAAGTAATGAAAAATAAAAGAGCGAGGAGGGTAACAACAGTTAATCATAATGTATAAATATCTATAAAAATATCATTCAAAACATCAATGTGTGGTATCCTCATTTTGAGGTGAAGATTATGACTATGTATTCGATAGGTGAATTTGGAAAACAGATAGGTGTAACACCACAAACGTTGAGAAATTGGGATAAAAGAGGGGAAT
>NZ_JBHUMO010000023.1:0-48351 GCF_042685105.1 Enterococcus camelliae
AAAAATGCTCTATCAAAATCAAACTAATCAAAGAATCATTTCAGGATGCAGCGCTGTGTAGTTTTTCTCTGCAATTTTATGTATAAAAGCCTTGCAAAATACAACGTAGTCGGTAAACCCATGATTCTCGATCTCATAGCCTTTGGCAACCAAGTGGGGATTTACAGCTTTTAGTGGTTGATCTTGGTCAAAATCCTTTTCGCCGGCTTCCGCAGATACCACCACTTCAATATCATCGGCTCGTTGTTTACTGGAATACAAATGATAACTACGACCAATCACCGTTGTATTCCGCCCATATCCTTCTGTTAAAATTTCACCTTCGCCGGCATAACTTATCTTTCCAAAGGTTTCGATCATATCTGGCACAACAAATTTCAATTCCATATTTTTTTCCTCTTTTCATTGTTAGTTTTGGGTACAAAAATAGCGCGACCACTTTTTTAGGAGGCGGCCGCGCGTATTGTTTTCTACTATTTACTTGTTTCATCTCATCACCTTAGTTCCGACGATTCCAGAAATAATAGCCAGCTGTCGCAAAGATCAAAGTAACAACTGATGCACCACCTAACCGTTTTATAGAATGAAGAGTATAACCGTTCACTTCCTCCCAAATCATTTTTTGTGCCACCATATTGGTGTCCATATCTGTTCCTGCCTTTTTCCAAAGAATGGAAACTAGCTTAGCTTTCTCAGACATTGAAGGTAATGGATTTTTTTCATAACCTGGAGTAACTTCTGTTGGAATACTAATACCTGGTTCAATACAAAATACTGTTTGTTTTGAACCATTATATTCTGCATATAATGACGTAGTACGTTCTGAGAGTGTTCTACCATCATTAAAGGTTCCATCAACTTCATAAAGTTTACTTACGTCATAATGAATTGTTACCTCTTGAGGATGAATAATCTCATCAGCAAGAACGGTCGAAGGTCCTATTAATCCACTAACTGTTTGACCTAACAAAGCTAAAGCCGCGAACAATCGTAAATTTTTAAATCTCGGCTTTTTCATAAAATAATTCTCCTTTCAAAATTGGATATAAAAAAAGAGACATCCATTTATGAATGCCTCAAATGTTTAAAACTATTCTTTTTCAATGCACATCATATACCATATATCAAAAACTCCAAAGACACTTTCCCTATATAGGCATACTGAATGATGCGATTGGTATTCGGAATATCTTTTCCATTCTCGTATCTGTCCATCGACCATTTTGTAATAGGAGGTGAAAAAAACTTTCCAAAGTCTTCTCTTTCTATACGATAATCCCTTCGAATTTTCCTGAGTCTTAGTCCCATTCGAAACGAATCCAATTTTTCAAATTGGTTAATCTTATATCCACTTTTCAACATCTTACTAAAAGTATCTCCATATAAAATATAAGGGACAGTCACTTTACCCAAGTATGCTACATTTATCAATCTTTCAATATCAGGAATGCTCGTACCCTTTTCCCATCTATTCACAACATTCTTACCTGCTGGTCGAGTAAAATTCTTACCAAATTTTTCCAGTGTCTCACCTCGAATTTTTCGAATTTCTTGGATTCGCTTTCCCATCGCTATTTTATCGACGATAGGTAATTTAAACGAATCTTCGTCTTGCTTTATATCCATCAAAATTTCTTTACCATAGTTAGAGAGAAACACAGCAATTTTTTGCTGAACATCCTTTGATGGCTTTCGACTACCGCTCAATATACGACTCATCAAAGGTGCATCAATTCCAATCTTTTGTGCTAACTGCTTACTTGTTAAATTGTTCTTTTCTTTGAAAGACAACAATTGATTTACTGTAGATGTTACTAAGTCAGTTTGATTACCCAAAAGTGTATCTACATTGAAAATCTCACTTAAAACAGTGTCAATATTCTTCGAGATTTTTCTTATTCCCTTTTCGTACTTTACTAAAGAACTTTGTGATACACCTGCTAAATCAGCCACCTTCTTTTGAGATAGCTTGCGTTCTTTCCTTAAAATTTTAAGTAAGTCACCACTTATATTTTCAGGCATGAAAAAGCACCTCCTCATGAGATGCTTTCATCATATAATGACGGTTAAAAACCTTCACAGTTTAAATTTTTTTAAACAGGTAAATCACAATTTTTCCGCCACACAAAAAGATTGATTTAATAAACTTTTCAATTTAAAGCGTGCTATTTCTTTGGTTCGTCTTCATCCATTTTCAGAACAGCCATGAAGGCTTCTTGTGGAACTTCTACGGAACCAATTTGTTTCATTCGTTTTTTTCCTTCTTTTTGTTTCTCTAATAGTTTTCGTTTCCGAGAAACATCGCCACCATAACATTTTGCTAATACATTTTTCCGTAAAGCTTTAATGTCAGAACGAGCCACAATTTTTTGTCCGATTGCTGCTTGGATTGGTACCTCAAATTGTTGGCGCGGGATCAGTTTCTTTAATTTTTCAACGATGGCTTTGCCACGCTCAAATGAAAATTCTTTATGGACAATGAAACTTAATGCATCCACTTTCTCAGTATTCAATAGAATGTCCATTTTTACAAGCTGGCTTGCACGATAACCAGACATTTCATAATCCAGTGAAGCATACCCTTTTGTACTTGATTTTAGTTTATCAAAGAAATCAAACACAATTTCAGACAATGGAATTTCATAAACGACATTGACTCGATAATCATCAAGATAGTCCATTGTGACAAAATCCCCACGCTTGCGTTGAGATAGCTCCATAACAGCACCCACGTACTCGTTTGGTACCATAATAGTGGCTTTTACATAAGGTTCTTCTACACTTTGGATGGATACAGGCTCTGGAAAATCAGCTGGGTTATCAACCATTACTTGGGTTCCGTCGGTCTTATTTACGTGATAAATAACAGAAGGTGCTGTTGTAATTAATTCAAGATTGAACTCTCTTTCTAAGCGTTCTTGCACTACATCCATATGGAGCAATCCTAGGAACCCACAACGAAAGCCAAATCCCAATGCTTGCGATGTCTCTGGTTCAAATTGCAAGGCAGCATCATTCAGTTGTAATTTTTCAAGTGCTTCCCGTAAATCATTGTAACGAGACGTATCGATTGGATACAGGCCACAATACACCATCGGATTCATGTGGCGATAGCCTTCAAGTGCCTCAGTTGCAGGGTTATCGGCTAAGGTAATCGTATCACCTACTCGTGTGTCTTGGACAGTTTTAATAGCAGCAGTAATGTAACCTACATCCCCAACCATTAAATAGTCTCGTTTAATACTTTTCGGGGAAAAGACCCCTACCTCAGTCACTTCAAATGTTTTTCCATTGCTCATTAATTGAATACGATCGCCGGGTTTTACGACACCATCCATAATACGCACATTCAAAACAACTCCCCTGTACGCATCATAAATCGAATCAAAAATCAATGCTTTTAGAGGGGCTTCAATGTCACCTGTTGGTTCAGGAACATAAGTGACAATTTGCTCTAAAATTTCTTCGATGCCGATACCTGCTTTAGCACTAGCTAGAACGGCTTCACTGGCATCAATACCAATGACGTCCTCAATTTCCTTGCGTACGCGTTCTGGATCAGCAGCAGGCAAATCAATTTTGTTAATTACTGGCAAGATTTCCAAATCATTGTCCAATGCCAAATACACATTAGCTAAAGTTTGGGCCTCAATTCCTTGCGCTGCATCAACTACTAAGATTGCACCTTCACAGGCCGCCAAACTGCGGGAAACTTCATACGTAAAATCGACATGTCCCGGAGTGTCAATTAAATGAAAAATGTAGGTATTGCCATCTTGCGCTGTATAGTTTAATTCGACTGCATTTAATTTAATGGTAATGCCACGTTCACGTTCCAAATCCATCGAGTCAAGCAACTGGGCTTGCATTTCACGAGATGAAACGGTATTGGTTTGTTCGAGAATTCGGTCAGCTAATGTTGATTTTCCATGATCAATATGAGCAATAATCGAAAAATTTCGAATCATTTTTTGACGCTTCTTCATTTCTTCAACTGTATGCATAGGTACTCCTTCATTTCTTTTAATCAGCTTTTCTTATTATACCAACGCATGCAACAGAATTAAAGGCTTTTCTATTCAACGAACTAAACAATCGCTAAGATGTCTGTTATACTTTGTCTATAAAATGAAGTATTGGAGTTGAAAGAATGGAATTTGATTCAAGTCATCAACTAGAAATTCGACCAGTAGAAGAGAAAGATGTTGATCAATTCAATGAATTATTAAGTTACGTTTTCCAAATTACCGAAGCAGACATTGAAGAAAGCGGATTTGAAAACAAACGTGAGATGATTAAATCAAAAAAACCAATTTTAGAATTATCAAAAGTGTTTGGTTGGTTTAATAAAGATCAGCTAGTTTCGCAGATTGCAATCTATCCGTGCAAAGTAAATATTCATGGAACGATTTATGAAATGGGTGGAGTGACAGGTGTTGGTACCTATCCCGAATATGCAGGCCATGGATTGATGCAAGGCTTGATTCGTTTGGCTATGGAAAATATGCGTGCGGATCACCAATGGATTTCTTATCTTTATCCTTATAATATCCCTTATTACCGGCGCAAAGGTTGGGAGATTATGTCAGATAAAATCTCGTTTAAAATTCGTGATACACAGTTACCAAAATCAGTAGCGGTTCCAGGAATGGTTGAACGACAAGATGTCGACCATGAAGATGTCTACAAAGTCTACAACCAATTTGCAAAAGAGAATCATGGCGCATTGCAACGCTCCGCTTTCCACTGGGAGGAATATTGGCGTTATGAAAATGAAGATCAACGCACGGCTGCTATTTACTACAATCGTGAAGGTCAACCAACCGGAGTAATGTTCTATTGGGTAGCTGAAGAAGTTTTTCATATCAAAGAGATGTTTTATTTAAATCAAGAAGCACGAAATGGCTTGTGGAATTTTGTTTCTGCTCACTTTTCAATGGTTTACTGGGTCAAAGGTGACATTTATAAGAATGAACCGCTTGCGTTTTTATTGGAAGATAGTCAGATTAAAGAAGAAATTGAACCTTATTACATGGCTCGAATTGTAGACGTTGAAGAATTTTTAAAGGCCTTCCCTTTTAAATCTTTTAGCCGCCCGTTTCATTTTCAGGTTCAAGATCCCATTGCAGAATGGAATAACGGCGTTTTTAGCTTAACTTTTGATGAAGCAACTCAACAAACATGTATCACAAGAGAGCCCATTGGTAAAGCGGTCGCCATCGATATTCAGACACTCACTTGTTTGTTAATGAATTATCGCCGTGCTTCTTACCTTTCACGAATTGAACGATTGCATACAGATAAAGAAACTTTGCGTACCTTGGAACGAATTATTCCAGATATGGAAGCATATTTCAGTGATTATTTCTAAATAGGAGGAGTTCAGATGCATCTTTATTTTGCTGCACCTTTGTTTTCAGAAAGTGAGTCTTTGTTTAATGCTCATCTCGCGCAAACCATTCGCGAACGCTATCCTCAGCATACTATTTACTTACCTCAAGAAAATGGAGACATCAATGACAAACAAGCGTACGCCGATAGCAAAATGATTGCATTAGCAGATACGGAGGAAGTGAAAAAAAGTCAGTTAATGATTGCCCTTTTGGATGGTTTGACGATTGACCCTGGTGTCGCTTCTGAGATTGGAATTGCTTATGCTTCCAACATTCCAATCATTGGACTGTACACAGATAGCCGTCAACAAGGTGCAACCAATACCAAAAAAATAAACGCGCTAAAAACAATTGGGGAAAATCAATTTCATTACGTCAATCTCTACACGATTGGTTTAATTAAGTTAAATGGGGAAATTTTTCATTCAACCACAGAATTACTTGTTGGTCTGAAAAATTATTTAGAGGAGCGTGACCATTAGCTTGTCAACTTATCAAAAAATAAGACGAACTTTATTAGGCTTTGCAATCATTACGCTCTTTTTTACCATTCATGAATGGCTCACAACACCAGCTTCAGGTAAGATCGTTGTGATTGAGTGTCTGGCAGGAATTGCCTTGATTTTTGCTCCAGATGCCATTCGAAAAATAAGTCATTTTTATTTTCCGAAAGCAACCATCTATTTTTATTGGTTTTTCCTAGCTATTTCTGTTTTTTTAGGTAGTTGTTTACACATGATGGATATCGTACCTTTCTGGGATAAAATTCTACATGGCACAAGCCCTATGTTACTTTCTATGATTGGTTATGGCATCATTACCAACGGTTTGCAAAATGTGTCAACAAAAAAAGTTCCTGTATGGGTATTTCTGCTATTTGGTTTTGGCTTCGCAGGAATTTGTGGTGTTTTTTGGGAATTTTGGGAATTTACTTGGGATACTATTGCCAATTTGAATTTGCAACGGTACCAAACACTCGCTGGAGTTCCTTATGTTGGTCGGGCAGCACTGATGGATACAATGGGTGATTTAGCAGTGAATACCGTGGGTGCAAGCATTATCGCTATTTATTCTTATATTCAATCACGTGGTTCTGGTGAATACTTTTTAATTTATCGCATTGTGAAAAGTAAAAACGTAACACCAAAAGATGAAGATTATCGCGCTTAGCAAAAAATCAAAAAGAACGTCTGAATCGAGAACTACTTCGACTCAGACGTTCTTTTTGTTTTTTATTCTTCTTCCACTACTGGTTCATTTTGGAAAACCAAATGATGATCTAACAACGTTATCACTACACGCGTCTTAGGCAAGATTCGACCAGAAATGATCTCTTTTGCTAAAGGAGTTTCTACTTCACGAGTAATGAAACGTTTTAATGGCCGTGCACCATAAGCTGGTTCATAGGCATTTTCAGCAATCCAATTTTTCGCCTCGTTGGACAATTCAAGGTAGATATCTTGTGCTTCCAAACGTTGTGCCACTTGGGAAATAATTTTGTCAACAATGTCTTTCACATTTTCTAAGCTTAACGGTGTGAATAAAATTGTGTCATCAATTCGATTTAGAAATTCCGGTTTAAAACTTCCGCGTAACATCGTTAACACTTGTTCTTTCACCTTTTCGGGAATGGTTCCTTCTTGGGTGACACCCTCAAGCAAAAGTTGGGAACCAATATTACTCGTCATAATCATGACGGTATTTTTGAAATCAACTACGCGGCCTTTAGAATCCGTCAAACGTCCATCATCTAAAACTTGCAACAAAATATTAAAAACATCTGGATGTGCTTTTTCAATTTCATCGAGTAAGACAATGGTATACGGATTTCTACGAACAGCCTCTGTCAGTTGTCCTCCTTCTTCATAACCAACATAGCCAGGAGGTGCACCAACCAAACGTGAGACAGAATGTTTTTCCATATATTCACTCATATCGATACGGACCATATGATCTTCTGAGTCGAATAAATTTTCAGCTAGCGCTTTTGCTAGTTCTGTCTTCCCAACACCTGTTGGTCCTAAGAATAAAAATGAACCCAATGGTCGATGTGGATCTTGCAACCCAGCTCTTGAACGAAGGACAGCATCACTAACGGCATCAACTGCCTCATCTTGTCCGATGACCCGTTCATGAAGTGTTTCGTTTAACTTCATTAATTTTTCTCGTTCGCCTTCGACCAATCTCGTAACTGGGATACCCGTCAGTCGGCCAACCACTGTCGCAATTTCATTTTCAGTCACAGATTCTTGAACCATCCGACCAAAATCATTTTTGTTTTTTTCTTCTAGTTCGTTTAATTCTTTAGTCAATTGAGGAATTGTACCATGACGTAAGACAGCTGCTCGTTCCAAATCGTAATTATTTTCGGCATCTTCCAATTCATGTTTGGCTTGATCAATTTCAGCCCGTTTGCTAGAAACGGCATTTACTTCTTCTTTTTCTGTTTCCCACTGCATCTTCATTGAATTCGCTTCTTCTCGTAAATCCGCTAATTCTTCTTGTAAGCTTGCCAAGCGCTTCTTCGATGCATCGTCACTTTCTTTTTTCAAAGCGGCTTCTTCGATTTCTAATTGCATTAAACGTCTTGTCACTTGATCCAACTCAGTAGGCATTGAATTCATTTCTACCCGTATCGTTGCACAGGCTTCATCAACTAAATCAATTGCTTTGTCTGGTAAAAAACGATCGGTAATATAACGATCAGATAGCGTTGCAGCTGCGACTAATGCGTTATCATGAATATTGACACCATGATGAATTTCAAATCGTTCTTTCAATCCTCTCAAAATCGAAATCGTATCTTCAACGGTCGGTTCTTTTACCAACACTTTTTGGAAACGACGTTCTAGTGCTTTATCTTTTTCCATATATTGTCGGTATTCATCTAACGTTGTCGCACCAATAGTATGTAATTCGCCTCGTGCCAACATTGGTTTTAACAAATTACCTGCATCCATGCTGCCTTCTGTTTTGCCTGCACCAACAATATTATGAATTTCGTCAATAAACAAAATGATATGACCGTCTGATTTTTTCACTTCTTGGAGCACAGCTTTTAGACGCTCTTCAAATTCGCCTCGAAATTTTGCTCCAGCAATTAATGCCCCCATATCTAATGAAAAAATCGTCTTATCCTTCAAATTTTCTGGGACATCTTTTCGAACGATTCGTTGTGCTAAACCTTCAACAATCGCTGTTTTCCCAACACCAGGTTCCCCAATTAGTACAGGGTTATTTTTCGTCTTTCGAGACAAAATGCGGATAACGTCACGAATTTCTTCGTCACGACCAATAATTGGATCCATTTTGCCATTTTTTACTTGTTGTATTAAATCAACACCATATTTTTCAAGTGCTTTATAGGTTTCTTCTTGATTTTGTGAAGTCACTCGATCCCCACCTCGCATTTCTTCAATCGCTGTTCTCAGTTGTTTTTCTGTTACCTGTTGTTTGTTTAAATATTCCGTTAAAGGATAATGTTTCAATTTCATTAAAGCCAACAAAACAATTTCTGTTGACAAATAATCATCTTGAAATGAGTCCCTGATTTGATCTGCTTCCGTCAACAGTCGGAAAAGGTTTTGACTCATCGTCTGACCATAATTTACTTGATTGCCTTCAACAACGGGTAATTCATCTAGAAGGCGGTCTACTTCTCGTTCAAATTCATCAACATCAATTCCCGCATCTTTATAAAGATTGCGTGCAAAATGATTCGGTTGCATAAAAATTTTCCATAAATGTGCAATATCAATTTCTTGATGGTGACGGTTTATTGCCACTTGTTGCGCTTCCGCGAGGGAGCTTTGCATCGTGGTTGTCATTTTTTCCATTTCCATCGTCTATTCCTCCCATCAGGTAAGAGTGATTTCTTACAAAACCTATTATACCAAATTGGTCAGTAAAGGTCAAAAAATAGCAACTCATTTTTCATTCCTCTTTGGTTAATTTTACTTCTTTTATTTCCTGACGAATTTGTTGCCTTTTTTCCAGTAAGACATAGACAAATCCCAATGAAAAGGGCAGCAAATACGTAGCAAGTCGGTACAGTAGCAATGCCGAAATGGCTGCAACAGTCCCCACTAAAGGTTGAAAAAGAAAGGAAAAAACAAAATCAAAGGAACCAATCCCTCCTGGTGATGGCAAAATTCCGGCGAGAACAGT
Source organism: Enterococcus camelliae (assembly GCF_042685105.1). NCBI lineage: Bacteria > Bacillati > Bacillota > Bacilli > Lactobacillales > Enterococcaceae > Enterococcus > Enterococcus camelliae. Next base: position 9,561 of record NZ_JBHUMO010000023.1, read on the forward strand.
TGCAAAACTAATCAATGAAAAGGCCGTTAACCAAGAAATATCTTTGCCCATATCATGAAAAATAAAAAAGGGAATTGAATACCAAAATAAAAATTTTAACAGACTAATGAAAAATAATTGCGTACATCTTGAATGATTGGCGAGTGTTGCCTGCATGGTTGACCGTAACGCATCAATATTTGAGTTTAGTGCCTTCAATCGATTCTGCCATTTTTCTTGATGAACATGGTTTGACGTAATTTTCATTAGCCATGTTTGAAAGCGTACATTTAGCGCTAAAAAAAATAACGATCCGGCGAGTAACAGCGTAACTGCGCACCCTATTAAGATTAGCCAAAAAAGGGTCTTTTGTTGTGAGAGCAAGGTGGGTGCTTGAACCAATAAACAACTAAAGGCATAAAAAAATGCTGTCAATTTGTAAATCGTGATACGTAAACTTGAAATACCGATACTTTCAGAATAATGAATGGCTCTTCGATGATAAAAAGCCAACTCCGATAAAAGAGTGCCGGTACCAAACGTAATTAGCCGAAAAAAAGCAGCGTAATTACTGACCCAAAATCCATCCCAAAAAGAGAATGAATCCTTTGTTGTTCTGACAATCATCTGAGTTAGTTTTCCTTCAATAAGTTGGTATCCTAGACCCAGCGCTATGACAAGCACCAATAAAAGTGGACGAGTATGAACGATTTGTTGGACGATATCTTTTAGAGAATTGTTTAATAAATAGTAGGCGACGCCAATGATAGCTGCTAAAAAAAGGGTATTGCCAATCACACGATAGATAGCTTTTCGATTCATGGGTCCCTCCTTTCAATGATAAAAAAGAATAAGTAAGCAACCAAGAATGATACCAATCATAAAGGAAACAAAGAATTTCTTTTTTTGGGTTTTATGATGAAACAAGCGGCTAGCTAGTAGGCCTCCCGCTCCACCGCCAATGCTACTAATAAATAAAAGATTCGCTTCTGGCACTCGCCATTTATGGTGAATGGCTTGTCTTTTATCATATCCCATCAATCCAAAGGTATAAAGATTGACAAGTAACAAATAAAACCAAATTGGATTTCGGACGAATTCATCCCAAATAAACTTCACTTCTCATGATCCTCCTCTTCTTTCGCAGGAATTAATACTGTCAATCCTTTCGATACAACTTCTAAATTGACCGGTAGATAGGCAGTTGGGTCGCCATCTGTACGGGTTTGAACGTGTCGTTCAGTCGCTGAAATGGTTAACTTATTACTTGAAAAATAAATAATATCCCGAATCTTATCTAAATCGCCAAGAACGATAAAAGGCAATAAACGGAAGGTCTGCCAAATCGATAGTTTTTCAAGAATCGTTACATGCATTTGGCCATCATCAGGTGAGGCACTTTCGTCAAAATGCACATAGCCCCCAGCAGAATTAGTCATTGTTATTGTCAACAAGGCAACCTTTCCTTGCCAAACTTGATTATCTGATTGAATGGTTAGATGGTATCGTTTCTTTTTTATCCATAATTTTAAAAATCGTTTCATAAAAGCGAAAGGGCCAAATGTTTGCTTTTCTTTTTGACTGACACGTGCGGCAGTATCCGCAAGAATGCCGATGGTCAAAGTGGAAATGATGACATCTTCTTGATTAATTAAGGCGTAATCGACTGCTTTTTTTTGACCTGTGGTAATTACTGCGAAAGCTTCTTCTTCTGTTAATGGAATTTCAAGTGAACGTGCAAAATTATTCACTGTGCCACCGGGAATAATTCCGATTACATACTTTTCCAATTGATTTCTAAATGTTTTGATTAAATGGTGAATGGTTCCATCACCGCCAATAAATACTAGACGGCTTGCTTGAAACTGTTCTGCTTTCTTCCGAAGATGTTCAGGAGAACTAGTTGCATTCGATGGTTGGCATGCCACAACCCATTCTCTTTGGCGAGTTACAATGAATTCCTTGAGGCGCAAGGCCATCCCTTCGCCTTCGTTTTTGCCAGAAGAGTCATTGTATAAAATTAGGACGCGCTCCATCTTCACTTCTCCTTCCTATGAAAGAAAGGACAGCCAAGTATTCTCGTTACTTACCTATCCTTTCTTATTTATTCTGTTAGTTTGCGTTAAGTTCGATAATTTTAATAATCACATCTGTTGCTTTTTCCATGCTTTCAACGGCAACGAACTCATATCGACCATGCATGTTCTCTCCACCAGCAAAAATATTAGGTGTTGGAATGCCCATAAATGAAATTTTTGAGCCATCCGTTCCACCACGCACTGGTTCAATGATTGGCTCAATCGCCAATGACTCCATTGCGTTTTTGGCCAATTCAATGATCGACATATCCTTCTCAATAATTTCCTTCATATTGTAGTATTGATCGTACATGTCCATAATTACTCGGTCTTGATCATACAATGCATTCATGTTTTTTTGAATAGTCAAAAGCGTTTGTTTCCGTTTTTCAAACGTTTCCCGATCATGGTCGCGAATAATATAGCTGAGTGTTGCTTCTTCCGGTGTTCCATTTAACGCCATCAAGTGATAGAACCCTTCCACACCATCTGTTTTTTCAGGCACCTCTTCACTAGGGAGTTGATTATGAAAATCGATTGCTAGTTGCAACGCATTAATCATCGTATTTTTTGCTGTTCCGGGATGAACATTTTTCCCTAATATTTGAATCGTTGCCTGAGCGGCATTAAATGTTTCAAATTGTAGCTCACCGACTGGACCACCATCCATTGTGTAAGCAAAATCAACAGCGAATTCTTCTACGTCAAATTTATCTGCACCGACACCGATTTCTTCATCTGGACCAAAGGCAACCTTCACTTCTCCGTGTTCAATTTCGGGGTGTGCTAATAGATACTCCATGGCACTCATAATTTCGGCAATTCCTCACTTATCATCCGATCCTAACAACGTAGACCCGTCAGTTGTAATTAACGTTTGTCCTTTGTAGTTTTTTAAAAATGGAAAATCGGTTGGATTTAACGTGTATTTCCCTTCTGCATCAAGAGAAATCACGGATTCACCATCATAGTTTTCTACCATTTTAGGTTGAACATTGGTAGCCGAAAAATCAGCTGTATCCATATGGGAGATAAACCCAATGGAACGAACTTTTTTTGAAGTATTTGCTGGTAATGTTGCAAGAACAAACCCATTTTCGGGATAATATTGGACGTCAGACATTCCGATACCCAGCAATTCTTTTTCAAGTTCATGCGCAAAATGAATTTGTGATTCTGTTGAAGGTGTTGTATCACTTTCTGGATTTGAGCGTGTTTCGGTTTTCACATAACGAAGAAAACGAGGAACTAAATTTTCGTATTTTGACATTTATAAAAACTCCTATCTAAATTCAAATGGATTGGTATTTACTTCTGATGGGATGATATCGACTTGCCAGTCCAATTCTTCTTTCCATTTTAACATTTTTTCGACAAATTTTGATATACAAAGAACTTCAATATGATGCCCAGGATCAATCACTGTTAAGCCATTGGTTTGCATGTCGTGGGCAGTATGATAATAAACATCACCCGTAATATAGACATCTGCCTTTTTCCGCAGAGCTTCGGTATAGAGATTTCCTCCCGTTCCACCACAAATAGCTACGGTTTGAATCCATTTCTTCGCTGGATGAGGTTGGACAATTCGCAATCCGTCTAGTTTAAAAACCTCTTTCACTTTTTGAACGAATTGTTCTGTTTCCATTGGCTTTGAAAGTTGCCCGATACGCCCGATGCCAAATGTTTGTGGTGCATTATCTAGGGAGAACACATCATAGGCAATTTCTTCATACGGATGCACCTTTTTCATCGCGGTCAACACGTCATTTTCGATGGTTTCTGCAAAGAGTACCTCAACCTTCTCTTCGTGGACTTCCTCTGGATGATTCAGTGAACCAATCGCTGGTTTTGCTCCATTAACAGGTGTAAAACGACCAATTCCATTTGAAGAAAAACTCGTTGCACGGTAATTGCCCTGTTCCCCTGCACCTGCTTCGGCCAATGCAGCTCTTAACTTCCCTGCATCTTCTTCTGGAACAGAAACAGCCAACTTTTTCCATCGCACTTGGTGTGTTTCCTTTAAAAAATCTTGCACCTCTACGCCCAATTCCTCACAGAACCAATCATTCAAGCCATCCCAAATGATATCCATATTCGTATGGGCTGCATAAACGGCGATATCATGTTTTACCAGATCCATATACATTTTCGTTTGTAAATCAGTTGGAACTAGCCGTTGAATCGGTCGAAAAATCGGTGGATGCTTTGCAATAATTAAATCTACCCCTTTTTCAATCGCTTCGGTTACAACTTCGGGGCGGACATCTAAGGTCATCATAATTCGCTGAAGTGGTTTGTCTAAAGTCCCAATATGTAACCCGACTGGATCACCTTCTTCAGCTAACCAGAGTGGACAATAATCTTCGAAATGACGAATAAATAGTTGACCATCTATACTCATGCGAACAACTCCTTTATCAATGAAAGCTCTCTATCAATTTGAGCTAATTTCTCTTGTGGAATAGTTTGGGCTTGCAGTAAATTTGCCTTGACTGTTTCTTTTTGTTTTTTTTCGTGCTGCCATTTTTTTAAAAAGACCGGCGATTTTTGTTGCAACAACAGCGGCCCAAACAATCGCTCTTTTTCAGAGTAATTCACGGGCTCTAACGTTGGCTCCGCCACAATAATTTCATAAATTTTTCTCTGCTCTTCTAAAATATCCTCTGCGACAATTCGATAGCCGTGTTGCATCAACCATATGCGAAGACCCTGTTCACCGACATTAGGTTGCAGAATAAGACGTTGAACACCTTGTAACTGTCCTTGTAAACGACCATTCTCTAATATAGAGGCAATCAATGCCCCTCCCATTCCAGCAATGGTGACAACTTGAATAGCATCTTCTGGTAGAACAGCTGCTAAACCATTAGCCAAACGGACCTTTATCCAATCCGCTAACCCCAACCGTTCAACTTGTTTCTTGGCAGATTGATAGGGTCCATCGACTACTTCTCCAGCAACTGCATAACTTATCGTTTTATTTAACATTAAATGAACCGGTAAATAGGCATGATCTGAACCAATATCCGCTAAGCGAGCTTGGTTTGGTACATAACTACCGACGCATTCCAATCGTTTTGAAAGGAAGTGCTCATTCAATCGCGCTCAATCCCTTCTTCTTCTTTCTTCATTTTGAACATCTAATTCGATGGTTTCAATGTAATTTGCAGTCAGTTGATGTTTGCCAAGCAGTTCCTCTCGATTAGGTTCCGTCCAAGTTGTTACACAAATGAATTGGGACTGGTAAAACGAAACATGCTTTGCCAATTGTGACTTTCTACACTGAACAAGCAGTCTATCAGGCAAATAGACGGTTTCATACAACTCATTTAAAAATGAGACTTGCGATAATTCCAAAATGGATTCACCAGAGATAGCTTGTGTGATGGTTTCAACAAATCCGTAAATAGTCACTTTCACACCTCTATGGACGCTCCCGTCGATTCCTTCCTGATAAACTAATTTCTTGCGATAAATAACGAATTCTTTCCATAATACGTTTTGCTTTTAAGGGCTCTATTTCGCCTCTTTGAGTGACAGATAAATGCTTCTCTAATTCGTCCATTGAAAAATTGGAAGAAAAGAAGGTTGGTAAATTCTCTTGCATTCGATATTGCAATATCACTCCAAAAACATCATCTCGAATCCAGCTACTCATCGCATCGGCTCCAATGTCATCAATCATTAACAAAGGGGCTTGTTTGACCTTCGTCAAATTTGAACCGACCGCATCTTTTCCGATAGCTTGTTTCATTTCTACTGCGAAGGTTGGAAAATGTAAAAGCGTAGTCAAATAACCCGCCTCAGCCAAATCCCGTGCGATTGCCCCCAGTAGATAAGTTTTCCCCACGCCAAAGCTGCCAACTAAATACAATCCTTTATGGAATTCCTTAGGAGCGCTTGTATAGGCCTCGACAAATTCGAAGGCAGAAATCCAAGCTTCTCCTCTACCTGGAGTTCGCTCGTATTCCTTCAATGATGCTTTTTGGATATCTTTGGGCATACTGATTGTTTGAATGCGATTTGCAATTTCCAGTTGATGTTCCTTTTCTAACAAAGCTTTTGTGGGGACATAGGTCACATCAATAAAATGAAAATTTAACGTCAATTTTGGTTCATAGCCCGGTGCAATCATTGAAGGATCATTTACCAGAAATTTCTTTTTTTCTTGTACAAATTCATATAGTTTTGCAAAACTTTTTTCAATATCTTGCTCGCTTAATTGCGTCTGATGCTCTGCCAAGAATAACTTTACTTCTTCATTTTGAAGTACGTCGTTCATCATTTCTTCATAACGCAAACGGTAATTTTTTTTATTCATTAGCTGTTTGAGGTTTTTTCCTACATCTTCCATTATTTTTCACCTTCTTTTCGCTTTAAATATGCCTGAAATCGTTGATTCATTTCATCCGTCAAAGCCACTTCTTTTTCATCCGTTTGATTGACTTTCAATTTATTTTTTTCCTGTTCAATTAGCCATTTTGGCAATTGTTCTTCTCTCGTCACTTGCTTATTGCTAGAACGATTTTGATATTGCATTGCGCGTTTTTGTTTGGTTTCCTTCGCCTCTTTCGCCAATGTTCGTACAAACTGAATTGCTTCTTCTGGCGTAGCTACTTTTTTTTCAGACCAATCAGCAGCAATTTTGTCTACTAATTTTTGAGGCAAAACACTATTATTTTGAACAACTAGGACATAATGCAACAATACATTAATCACACTAGTTGGTAACGGACTTCGCTCAACTAAATCCTTAACAATCCATTCTTCCAATTTTGATGCATAGCTATTTTTTTCGTGTTTGATTGCTGCTAAATAATTGGCAGGAGCTGTTTGTTCACTTTCTTTGATAATTTGAAGATCAATATCGGAAAATCCGTTTTGTTTCAACGTATGAAAGCGGCGCATTTGCTCGTCATCATTTGTCCTTTGAGTGCTTGATTGCTCTTTTTCATGCATTCTTCGATATTTGGTCACGATGTGTTTCTCTAATTCATTTATTTCGACCATCCCCGTCGAGATATCGACAATATCTGCCATGAGCTGAACCAATTCCATTTCATCCAGCCCATAAAATTCATGATACAATTCTATTTTTTTGGAAAATTCAGCTGTGAAGTTTGCGGCTGCAATTTGCTTTTTTTGGGCATGAAACACTAAAAATGACCAATCCAAGGTTCCTTCAATTTGTAACTGACTTTGTGGTTCATTGGTCGCAAACTGATGGGCAAGCTGCTCCAACTCTACTTGATTTCTTTGATAATCCAATGGTTGGAATGCATACACTTCAGAAAAACGCTTTGATATTTCTGTATATGATGACCAGTTAAACTGAGGCGCGGTATATCGTTTGGCTAGTACTTGAAACCGCCGTTCACCAACCATGCTTTTCAACAAAAAGGTGTAAGTTGAATCTGCAAAAAAACGGTTTGGTGAGAGAGGTTCAATTAATTCATACCCATATACATGACCAAACTCCAACGTTTCATTTCTGTAGGTGCTAAGTAGCCCCATTCCTTCCAAATGGTACCTTGCTTCTAGGAATCGATTCATTCCAAAATTTAACTGATTAAGCAAATCTAAATGGGTGAATTCATCAGAGGAACCTTTTATCGCATCATTTGTCAAAGAAAAATATAAGGCAACTGCATCAGCACCAATAATTGGCTGATAAAGTATCGTCAATGCGTCCGTCCCATCATCAGATAAACGACTTGCTTTAAATGCCTGGTACAAACTATTGGGTTGAATATCGGATTGCATACTATTGTCACCTTCATTTCTAATTCTTTACTTTTTATTTGCTTTATCAACGATGTCCTGGAGTTCTTTTAAAAAGACAGACATATCTTTAAACTGTCGATAAACACTTGCAAACCGAATATAAGCGATCTCATCAAGTTTCACCAATTCTTCCATAACAAATTCGCCAATTTGATTCGTCGAGACTTCTTTATCTCCCATTTCACGAACACGCGTTTCAACGTGGTCAACAACTGCTTCCATCTGTTCCATAGCAACCGGTCGTTTTTCTGCAGAACGAATCAAACCGCGTAAAATTTTTTCGCGACTAAATTCTTCACGATCGCCATTTTTTTTCACAACAAGTAGCGGTGTTTCTTCAATCCGTTCAAAAGTAGTAAACCGATAGCCGCAGTTTTCACATTCACGACGACGACGGATGGCACGTCCATCATCAGCTTGACGACTATCAATAACACGCGAACTATTATAGTGGCATTTTGGACAATGCACAACACTCACCTCTTTCCAATATATTGACAAGTTTATTTTTCATGAAAAATAAACTTTATTTCATTTATTATAACACGAAAATTCTTATTACTAATACTACAAAAGCGAATTACTCGGTAAAGCGACCAATCAGTGCATAAAGAACGAAACTGGTTAGTTAGCTCCTACAGCTTCGTTCACTAAACGCAAGAAAAAAGAGTCTGGCATTCAAATTTTAAGCTAAAAAGTTGGTTTCTATAATAGTGGGCGTTATTACTCAAAATGGGGAAAATTGGCTTGATTTAATGCCATTTATGTGAAGGGAACAAACACCTTTAAAAATTGTACTGTTTATTAAACAATATATTTATGAGAATAATTGGAGAGTTTAAAAATGGAAGCAATTACTTATTCTAATTTTAGACAAAATTTGCGAAGCTATATGAAACAAGTGGATGGAGATACGGATATATTGATTGTTACAACAAAAAATATCGAAGATACTGTCGTTGTGCTGTCAAAAAGAGATTATGTTTCTATGCAGGAAACATTACGAATTTTGTCTAATAATTATTTGATGGATAAAACTCGTAGACAATTTAAAGTGGGAAAGTTTCTTACACACGAATTATTTGAGGTAGCATCAGATGAGTAAAGTTTGGTCAGACGATACATGGAATGACTATATGTATGATAGGAACAAGGAGATAAAAGCAATATCAAGAAGAGGAACAAATTAAGTAAAGATATCAATCATACTCTCTTTTTAGGAATAGGAAAACCTGAACCATTAAAACCTAACTTTTCAGGTCAATGATCGAGAAGAATTGCAGAGGAACACCGCTTAATTTATTCAAAAAAATGCAACGATTTATTTCTATTCAGCTAAAGACCATTATCAGTAAGATGAGTAGCGGTCATTTGCACTCACTCTTTATCCCTCTTTTATCGGAACTATTTTGAGTGTAGCACAAATGACTTTTCTAGTTGTCTAGCTTCATTTTGCAATCGAAGAGTTCAAAAAATAACAACTTACCCATGTGATTTTTTTTTAAAATGATGTTCTTCCAACCATTGTGCCACTTGCTGTTCGGTTTCATATTGACTGTGACTATTGTCAAAAATAAAATCAGCCAACAAGCATTTTTCTTCTAAGGGCATTTGACTATTGATTCGCTGACTGGCTGCTTCAAAAGATAATTGATCGCGTTTCATTAAACGTTCCCGTTGTTGTTGTTGATTGACAAAAACAACAGCCACTCCGTCCATTAAGTGTTCATACTTGGCTTCGAATAATAAAGGCAAATCGACAACAACTAAAGGGACAGCTTGTTGCTTATGATTCATTAGTTCAGTAACAATTGCTTGGCGTAAAAAAGGTTCCAGAAGTTCATCTAATTCTTTGCGTTTTGATTTATCACCAAAAATAATGGCTGCTAATTCTTTTCTTCGTAGATTGCCTGCCTTATCGACTATGTCAGCCCCAAACACCGTCTTAATTTCTTCTAATGCGGGCTGTCCCTTCTCAACAATCTTCCTAGCGATGACATCGCCATCAACAATTGGAATGTGAAAGGATTCTAAGTAGTGAATCACCGTTGATTTACCAGAAGCAATCCCACCTGTAATCCCCAATACATACGTCATGTCTATTCCTTCTTTTTTTGACAATTTGGACAAAAATGCGTTCCTCTTTGAGCAACTTTTATTTTTTTAATAGGTGTTCCACATCGCATACACGGTTTTCCTTGTTGTCCATAAGCGTGGAGCGAAATTTGGAATGTTCCAGCTTCACCTAAAGCATTGTGATAGGTTCGAATCGTTGTTCCACCTGCCTCAACTGCTTCTTGAAGCACACGGATAATGGCTTGGTGAAGTAACTTTATTTCTTTCTCTGTTAATGTGTTTGCACCCGTCTCAGGATGAATCTTTGCTTGCCAAAGAACTTCATCAGCATAAATATTTCCAAGCCCAGTTACGAGCTTTTGTTCTAACAATAAAGGTTTAATAGCTTTTGTTGATTTAGCTAGTTTTTGCTGAAATGAATCTAGCGAAAATTGACTAGCCGTTGGTTCCGGTCCGAGTTTGGCAATTCCTGGATAAGAAGACCATGTTCCCTTTTCCACTAATGCAAATCTGCCAAATTTTCGTACATCTTGATAATGCAATTCCGAGCCATCTGTAAACTGAAAAATGACATGTGTGTGCTTTGTTGGTGCAGTTTCTTTAGGAAAATATTCATATTTTCCTTCCATTCGTAAATGAGAAATTAGTTCATTGGAAGTGAGGAAAAAAATTAAAAATTTTCCCCGTCTCTGAATGGTTTCAATTGATTGACCTGATAATTGTTGTTCAAAGCATTCCTTCTTCTCATTGGCAATCATCCGCTCCCAGAGTACGTGGACAGTTTGAATTTCTTTTCCTATAACCAGTTGCGATAATCCCTTTCGAACGGTCTCAACTTCTGGTAATTCCGGCATCTCATCACTTCCCTACTATTTTGCATCATACCATGTTTTTCCCCAGTTACTATCCGTCACAAGTGGAATGGCCAATGTTACAGCATGCTCCATTACCTCTTTGACTAATTGATCTAATTGTTTCAGCTCTTTTTCTGGAACTTCAAAAACAAGTTCATCATGAACCTGTAAGAGCATGGTTGCTGCGAAATGATTTTCCTTCAATTGTTTGTCCATTTCAATCATCGCGATTTTTAAAATATCTGCAGCACTGCCTTGAATAGGCGAATTAATCGCTGTTCTTTCAGCAAAGGAGCGAATATTGAAATTTTTAGCATAGAGATCAGGCAAGTATCTTCTACGATGATACAACGTTTCAACATACCCATCTTTCTTGGCTTGCTCCACCACATTTTTCATATAAGCCTTCACACCTGGATACCGATCAAAATAGGTATCAATATACTGTTGTGCTTGTTTTCTGGTAATACCTAAATTTTGTGACAAACCATAATCAGAAATACCGTAGACAATTCCAAAGTTAACGGCTTTTGCTTGACGTCGCATATTTGGTGTTACTTCATCTGCATGTTGGATGCCGAAAACCCGCATAGCTGTACTTGTATGAATATCTTGTCCTTCGCGAAACGCTTCTTGCAGATGTTCATCACCAGAAATATGTGCCAAAACGCGCAGTTCAATCTGCGAATAATCTGAAGAATAAATAACCCAATCATTTGCTCTAGGAACAAATGCCTGACGAATCTTTCGTCCTTCTTCAAGTCGAATAGGGATGTTCTGTAAATTAGGATCTACGGAACTCAAACGACCTGTTTGAGTGAGTGTTTGCACGTAACGCGTATGGACTTTTCCATCAGATTGGATCATACGTAACAATCCTTCAACATACGTCGATTGAATTTTGGCAATCTGCCGATAAGTCAAGATATCTTCCACAATTGGTGCTTGTTCCTTCAATTGTTCCAAAACATCCACTGCAGTTGAGTAGCCTGTTTTCGTTTTCTTGATTACAGGCAAGCCCATCTTTTCAAATAAAATGACCCCTAGTTGTTTCGGTGAGTTGAGATTAAACTGTTCACCGGCCTCTGCGTAAATTTTTTCCTCGATGGCGTGCAATTTGGAAGCTAGTTCTCCTTTCATTGCAATCAACCGCTGTGCATCAACATGAATGCCCGTCATTTCCATTTCAGCAAGAATAAACGACAAAGGCAATTCCATCTCTTTAAATAATGTCCACTGCCCTTTTTCCACCAATTCATCCGTTAATTTGGATTCAAGTTGGTGCAAGGTATATATTTTTCGAGCCAGATGATTATAAAAGCGTTCATTGTCATCAGGTAGCCCTTTTTTAACCCCTTTTCCATAAACTGCTTCATCTGTCTCAATGTCCGACAAACCGTATTGACGCGCAACAAGCGCAATGTCATTTGAGGAATCATTGGTATCAAGTAAATAGGCGGCTAATAAAATATCAAATTGAATACCCTTTGGATTGCCGATATAGCGATGTAGTGCAACCGTTGTGCGTTTGGCATCAAAAACGGTTTTCTTTTTTTCCTTATTGAAAAGCCAATCTTGAAACACTTCATTTTCCAAAAGGGAAAGATCGTCTGTTACATAGATTCGCTTTCCATTTGACCAGGCAAAACCAACAATATCACTTAAATGATAATTTTCTTCAAGCATTTCAACATACAGTTCACCCATATCACCAAACATTTCAGGCTTTAGCTCTGTTACATAATCGTAGGAAATGTCCGTTAAGTTTTTTTCTGTATCCGTTAGCGTTAGTTTGGATAAAAAGGATTGAAAATTCATTTCTTGATAAAAAGCCACCAACTGATCTGTATTTTTTCCTTTGTATGCCAATTGATCAATCGTAATCGTTACAGGTGCATCGATATTAATGGTTGCTAAAGTTTTCGATAATAGCGCTTGTTCTTTGTCATGAATTAAATTTTCTTTCATCTTACTTGGCTTTAATTCATCAAGATGTTCGTAAATGCCTTCAACACTTCCAAATTGATTAAGTAATTTAATTGCTGTTTTCTCACCAATTTTCGTGACTCCAGGAATGTTGTCTGATGCATCACCTGCTAACCCTTTCATATCAATAATCTGCTTAGGTTTCAATCCTTGATATTTTTCAGCGATGGATGCAGGCGTGTACGGTTCAATCTCACTAACACCCTTCACTGTTATATCAACTGTAACTTGTTCTTCCGCTAGTTGGGTTAAATCACGATCCCCAGTTAAAATAACAACATCGAATAAGGACTTGTCCACACGGTGAGCCAGAGTGCCAATAATGTCATCTGCTTCGTAATTGGGAAGTTCATAATGGGTGACACCAAATGCATCCAATAATTCTCGTAAATAAGGCAATTGTTCCTTAAATTCACTCGGAGTCTTTGCTCGACCACCTTTATAATCCGCGTACATTTCTGTACGGAAAGTTGTCTTTCCTGCATCAAACGCAACTAGTACATGCGTTGGTTGTTCTTTTTCCATAACTTTTGTAAACATGGTATGAAATGCATAGAGCGCATTTGTATGTAAGCCATTTGCATTTTTGAACCGATCCAACGACTGGTGTAACGCAAAAAAAGCGCGAAATGCAACGCTATTTCCATCGATTAATAATAATTTCTTTTTAGGCATGTTCTCATTCCTCCAACCATTCCTATTCTCCTCATTTTAACAAAGATAGTTCCGTAAAGCGATTGATTTGGAAGAATTGTTTTGTTTGTAAAAAAAAAAGAGCGAATGCTCTTTTTTAATCTCTAGAAAAAATTCGTAACAATGATAGGAAAAGATTAATAAAATCAAGATACAATTGTAGGGCCATAAATGCAGCTAACCCCGTTTGATCTTGACCTTGGGAAGCGGCATACAATTTGCGTATTTGTTGATTATCATACGCGGTCAACCCAATGAATATTAATACAGTGATATAAGAAAGAAAGTAATTGACAGCAGAGCTTGCTAAAAAGAAATTCAGCAAAGTTGCAATAATCACACCCCAAAGTAACCCAATTGCCAATTGTCCAACTCTACTCAAGTCGCGTTTGGTAAACATCCCGTACAGTGACATACCGACAAATGTCAGTGTCGCTGTTGCGAACGCCAACGCAATGCTTGCTTGCGAATACAGCATAAGCGTAACCGACAACGTAAAGCCGTTGAGCAAGGCATAGACGATAAATCCGGCAATGGTTAATGAAGGATTTTTCTGTGCTTTGGCACTAACAACAATCACTAGTGCAAATTCAACTAACCAAATTCCTGTTATTCCAAGTGGAAAATTTTTTAAAAAGGAAAAAACTTGTTCGCGAAACATATTAATAGATAAATAAGCGGCTAACGCACTTATCGCTAACCCCATAGAAAAGAAACCATATACTTTCCCATAAAATCGATTTAAACTCGTTGTTTCAGTGTACGTATTATTCATGGATTGATTCCTCACTTTCCAAATCTGTTGTTACTGGTGGTTGAACCATGACAACGGCATCTAACACTCGCTGTTTCTCACTATTTACGGCTTCAACTGAAATAGTTACAACATCTTTTCGGTTGTCCACCTTAATCACTTCAAAATCAAATGTTAGTGTTTCATAATGAAAAACTGGTGCAATAAAATTAACCGAAAAATTCACGACGTGAGATCCAGGACCAGGTAAATGCTTTGAAATAGCACTTGTCACGATCCCCATTAACATAATCGAAGGCACTATCGGACGTTCATAGCTTGTTGTTTGAGCATAATCATGTTGAATGTAGAGTGGATTTGCATCATTTGTTAAGCCCAGATATAGTAAAAGCTGATTATCCTCTATCGACTCTGTTAAAGAAAGCGAGTCACCTTCCTCAATCTGATCAATCGTTTTTCCAAGCTTTCTCGGTTTACCAATATTCAAAATGTTCTTCCTCCAAATACTCATTTTCTATATTCTATCAAAAGGCGAAAAAAGTGCAAGTTCGACTCCTCGAGAATGAAAAAAACACTGTCCTTCCTCTTAAAAAACCGAAAAGAGGAAAGGCAGTGAAACGTTGCTATCTTAACTAACGAGCACTTTTGGTTGTTTTGCTCAATAATTCTTCATATGCGCGTTCAAATTTTTGAACATCGCCCGCCCCCATGAAGATAACGACGGCATCTTTATAATCCAGTAATGGTGACATGTTTTCTTCGGACAAGACTTTTCCGCCCTTATGAATTTTTGCGCCCAAATCTTCAATTTTTATGTTTCCTTTTGTTTCACGTGCAGATCCAAATATATCACATAAGTAAACTTCATCTGCCAAGTCGAGTGCTTGTGCAAAATCATCCAATAATGCAATTGTTCTTGTAAATGTATGAGGTTGAAAGACGGCAATAATTTGTTTATCTGGATATTTTTGACGCGCCCCATCAATCGTTGCTCGGATTTCAGCAGGATGATGCGCATAATCATCTACGATAATCATATCGGCTACTTTTTTTTCAGTAAACCGCCGTTTGACTCCCCCAAAAGTTTGCATTTCTCTTGCAACCTCTGCCATATCAAACTCTTCTAAATACGCTGTTGCGATAACCCCTAAAGCGTTATTGATATTGTGTTGACCAAATGCTGGTAACACAAAATGACCAACAAACGTATCATGGAAGTACACATCAAACGATGACCCTTCTGTTGTACGTTGAATATTGCGTGCTTGAACATCGTCATTCTCATTGATACCATAATAATAAATAGGAACATCTGCTTTTAATTTACGTAAATAAACATCATCCCCAAAGGCAAAGATTGCCTTTTTCACTTGATGAGCCATCGTTTGAAACGCATCGAAAACGTCTTCTATGCTCTTATAGTAATCTGGATGATCAAAGTCGATATTGGTCATAATCGCATAATCAGGAGAGTAAGCTAGAAAATGACGTCGGTATTCGCAGGCTTCAAAAGCAAAAAATTCCGCATTTGGATCACCATGTCCAGTCCCATCTCCAATTAAATAACTGGTTGGTCGAATGCCGCATAAGACGTGCGCTAACATGCCCGTCGTACTCGTTTTTCCATGAGAACCAGTCACAGCAATACTTGTATAATTTTGAATGAACTGTCCTAGAAAATCGTGATAGCGAATCACTTCTAATCCAAGCTCTTTGGCGCGGACGATTTCTTCGTGGCTATCTGGAAAGGCATTCCCTGCAATCACCGTCATCCCTTTTTTGATTGTATCTGCATTAAAATCAAAAATCGGAATTCCTGCCTTTTCTAAGTCTCTTTGTGTAAAGAAATAAGTTGGAACATCTGATCCTTGAACACGGTAACCTTTTTCGTGCAGAACGAGCGCCAATGAACTCATTCCTGAACCTTTAATGCCAACAAAATGATACAACGTTTCTTGATCTTTCATGATAAATATCCTCTCTGTAAAAAAATCCATTCCATCGCTTCACTTGCCTCTTGGGTAACATGCGATGAGCATTGTATAACCGTTGCTTATTATCTTACAGTTTAAAAAAAATAGCAACGGGTTTCCCTTAAGAACCATAAAACAACAACTTATATGTTTTATCTTTTTTTGATTAATTCGCCTCGACATTTTCCACAACGGAAACGTTTCGTATCAATTTTGCGTCTTCGAATATACAATTGATGACAATGCAAACATTCATAGGAATATTCAGGTGACTCATTTGGAAACTTGGGGGCATATCTCAATCCACCAACTGCTGTTAGCAAATGCTTAAATGCTGCATCACGATGCCGATAACCTTCGTTTGCTAAATGCAAATGATAATGACACAATTCGTGTTTAATCACACCAATCAGGTTCAGCTGATCATCAAAGTCAAGCAATTTTGGGTTAATGTCAATGTGATGATCATTTAGATGGTAGCGCCCGCCTGTCGTCTGTAATCGAGCATTAAATATGGCAAGGTGCTGGAATTCTCTATGAAACCAATCAATTGATAGCTTTTCAACCAAAACTTGCAACTCTTCATTAGTCATGCCGACTTGCTTCACCCTTTACTGGTTGAATCATTGTAAGGCTAACTCTTTCACGCGAAACATCCACTTGCTCTATCCAAACTGTCACAATATCCCCAACTGCAACGATTTCGCTGGCTTTTTTAACAAATTTTTGACTAAGTTTTGATAGATGAACCAGTCCATCATGTTTGACGCCAATATCAACAAAAGCACCAAAATCGACAACATTTCTAACGGTTCCTTTCAATTCCATTCCCTCAGTTAAATCGTTAATTGTCAACACGTCTTTACGCAAGAGCGGCGCTGGCATTTCATCACGCATATCTCTGCCAGGTTGCAACAAACCATGAATGATATCTTGAATGGTCACAAGTGCAATTTCCCATTCATTCGCCAATGCTTTTTGATCGATTTGCTTCAAAAGATTGGCCGCTTCTTTTGTCCCAACTGAAGCTTCAGTCAGATGAACAGTAGCTAGAATCTTCTTTGCTAAATCGTAACTTTCTGGGTGAATCCCTGTCGAATCCAAAATATTTTTTCCTTGGGGAATACGCAAAAAACCAACAGCTTGTTCATAGGCTTTTGGGCCCAAGCGTGGGACCTGTTTTAATTCTTTCCGTTCCGTAAATTCACCCGTTTGTTGCCGAAGGATAACAATATTTTGCGCGGTGGTTTTATTTAAGCCAGCTACATAGCCTAGAAGTTCTACGCTTGCGGTATTCAAGTCAACGCCCACTTGATTGACTGCAGTTTCAACCACGAAAGACAGCTCATCAGCCAACTTTTTTTGTGAAACATCATGTTGATATTGACCTACACCAACTGCTTTTGGCTCAATTTTAACAAGCTCTGCTAATGGATCTTGCAATCTGCGTCCGATACTAACTGCACTTCTTTGTTCCACTTGCAAATCTGGAAATTCCGCTCGGGCAACGGGACTTGCAGAATAAACGGATGCACCAGCCTCACTCACAATGACATAATAGACTTCTCTATCCAAAAGTTTTAATTGATCTGAAACAAATTGCTCCGATTCCCTACTTGCAGTCCCATTCCCGATTGCAACCATTTCAACACCATATTGCTGAATTAAATCCCGAAATTGATGCTCACTTTCTTTTCTTTTCGTTAGAGAGGCTGGAGCATGGGGATAGATGACATCAATTGCCAATACTGCTCCCGTTGGATCTATAATCGCTAATTTACACCCCGTGCGATAAGCTGGATCAAATCCCATTACAACTTTTCCTTTTAATGGAGCCTGAAGCAATAGATTTCTTAGGTTCTCACCAAAGACATGAATGGCTTGTTCATCCGCTTTCATCGTCAGTTCATTACGTAAATCTCGTTCAATCGCAGGTTGAATAAAACGTTTGTATGCGTCTCGATAGGCCTCTTGAACATACTTTCCGACTGAAGAGCGACTATTTACTACTACTTGCTTTTCTAAGTATGAGAAAATTGAGTTTTCATCTACGGCAATAGTGATTCGTAAAATTCCTTCTTTTTCACCGCGGTTTGTTGCCAACACTCGATGTGAGACCATTTTGCGAAAGGGTTCAGAAAAATCATAATACATCTCATAGGTTTTTTTCTCATCAGCAGATTCATCTTTTACCCGACTAACAAAAAGACCATTCTTCATAGTATAAGAACGAATCCATTTTCGAAATTCCGCATGGTCCCCTATTTCCTCCGCCAATAGTTCATGAACACCATTTATGGCTTCTTCAACGGTTGGTACCTTTTCATTCAAAAATTCTGCTGCTTTCTCCTCAAGTGACTGATTTAACGGAAAGGTCTTTACCCAGTTAGCAAGAGGTTCTAATCCATTTTCTTTTGCGATGGTCGCTTTTGTCCTTCTTTTTTGTTTAAAAGGACGATAATAATCTTCCAGTAATTGCAAGGTTTCCGCTTGTTCAATGGCTTTTTGTAATTCAGGTGTCAGTTGATTTAAGGTTTCAATTTTTAGGAGAACTTCCTGTCTTCTTTTCTCTAAATTCTCAATGGCTCGCGCGCGGTCCTCGATTTCTTTAATCTGAATTTCATCCAAGGAACCTGTCATTTCTTTTCGATACCGGGCAATAAAAGGAACCGTATTGCCTTCTGCCAAAAGATTTAAAACAGTCCGCACCTGTTTAGGCTGAAACTGACTTAAATTTTTTATAATTGCTTCTTCATGGGCTATGGTCATTGACTGTATTCATTTCCTTTCTTAAACAAGATATATCGGTAACACACAAGTTCTCGTTTTTTAAAAAAACAACTAAAGGTTTTTTAAAAAACGAAAACTGCGAAAAGTCGTTTTCGGTGTATAACTCATCCTATTTTCAACAAGTGATTCATTAAGTTCCCCTACATACTTGCTATTGTGTTGGGAGTAACGTTTGTTTAATTAGTTTTTTTAAAAACTAATTCATTTCATTTTCAAAAGAAAGTGAGCCATAAATCAAAGCTGATTCATCGCTCACCTCTTCTAGTTGTGACTTTTTATTGCATAATAGTTGCCATCGGGATCAGCAAAATTAAGTAATTTGCTATCATCTAATTGAATCAATTCCCCCACTTCAACATCCAATGTCAAAAGTTTTCGATAAAATGCTTCAATATTTTTCGTTTGAAACATGACTGATGGTGAATTTGTCGCAACTTCGGGAGAATACGTTTCAATAAAAGAACGTTCATATAAAACAAAATGAACTTCGGCATCTTGACTAGGTGCAATTTCAACCACCATTGTTCCGTCTAACTCCTGAACGTCAATCGTCACAAAACCCAATGCTTCCCAAAACATTTTTGACGTGGTGACATTATCGACATACAACATAATTTCCATATCATTTGAAATCATTTTTTTACTCCTTACTCTGTATCTTGCGAATTGAAATTCAAGTCTATCCCTGGTTCATCCGTAATAATTTCGGTTACTTCATAAGTGAGTCGTTTTACAATATCGAATAACGGTGCTACAAGTAAATCCGCTTCTTCTCTTGAAATATCTTCAGCCTTTAAAATGGTTTGATTCACAATGTGGTTGATTTGACCAACCGCTCCAGTTAAAACGAACTCAGGAAAAGCGATAGTAAATTCCAAACGTGCACCAATAATACTATTTTCTTTTGGATACTCAGCATCTGGAGGGGTGAGTGGCATAAACCCCACATTTAGCTTGGTTTCAACTTCTTCTTCAGGTTTTTTCATATCATAATGATAACTTTCAACTATTGGTTTTTGTCTACGTATATCCAAATTTTTCAGCTCCTCTGTCTCTATATTTTAGCATATGAATTGTAAAAAAAATGCAAAATTTGTCAATCTTGCAAGTCATTTAGATAATCAACGGCATCTTTTAGTGTTTTTACAGGTACAATTTTCATTTTTGTATCTAATTTCTTAGCTGCTGCTTTGTCTTCCTGATAGTTTGATTGAATCGTTGGATCCACTTTTTTTTCAGCTGCTGTAATGTCATCATCTGGAGCAAAGAAAATTTCGACACCTTCATTACTTGCACTGGCAACTTTTTTATCTATTCCACCGATTCTGCCAATTGTTCCAGTCTCGTCAATTGTACCCGTACCAGCAATTATTTTGCCATGACGTAAATCTTTGCCAGTTAATTGTTGATAAATCTCTAAGGTAAACATTAATCCAGCCGATGGGCCCCCAATATTTTCTACATGAAATTCAATTGCTTGACTCGTTTCGATTTCCGTGTGGTCAACTAAAGAGATGCCTATGCCTGCTTTTTTGGTTGTCGGCAACTGAATCAATTTGCCAGAAGCCGTCTTCGATTCATTTTCATGCGTATAGGTAACGACCATTGTCTGACCAACCTTCTGTGATTGAACATACTTCATGAATGCTTGACTATTCTCAAAAGTCTTGCCGTCAACTCCTGTAACGGTGTCGCCGATTTGAATGACTCCGTAGAAACTCGAATTTTTTTCAACCGACATAACATAGACACCTTTGTACTTCATCGAATAGTCCATACCTGCCAATTTTAGGGCTTGCTCCGCAGCATTATTTTGGGCAGATTGCATATAATACTGTTGAATTTGATTGTATTCTTCACTAGATGCTGAGCCCATTAAATCCTTCTCTGAAACCAATTCATCAAAGTCAGAAAATTTTGATGCTAGTGCCGAAGCAACTGTTGCTTGCCGAATGCCCACAGATGTCAAAGAGAAAGAGCCGGGTTGCTCATCTTTTTTTTGATTCACAGTGATTAAATCCTTTAAATTAATCGTTGCACCTGGCTGTTCAATATAATAAGGGATTGGTACAACAACAATTCCTAATACAACCAAAAGAGTCACAAAGAACAGACTAAATTTTAACCAAGTTTTCTTTTTCAAATTGATTCACTTCTTTTCAATATATTGATTCACAACAGTTGGTAAAAAACTTGAGATATCTCCACCAAATGTCAAAATCTCTTTTAACATACTTGAACTAATGTGTTCATATTTGGGATTAGCCAGAAAGTATACTGTCTCAATTGAACGATCTAAATGTTGATTCAACACATAAATGTCTTTTTCATATTCAAAATCTTTGCTATTGCGAATTCCCCGAATAAGATAATTCGCTCCAATTTTTTTTGCATACGTTACTGTTAGGTCTTTTTCTTGAGAGACCACAATCACATTTTGGTAGGCTTGTAGGGTCTGTTGAACAAGCGTCATTTTTTCCTCCATAGAGAAAAAGGACTGCTTTGATGTATTCGGGAAAACGCCAACGTAAACTTTGTCAAACAAGTGGGCAGCTCGTTCGATTAAATCAACATGGCCAAGTGTAATTGGATCAAAACTTCCAGGAAAAAGTGCGATTTTTTCAGACATTGTCTTTATTCTCCCCTTCGATAAATGGTTATCTTACTTGTACCATAAACTTGTTGCTTTTTCATTTCAAATTGGGCAATTCTTTGAGGTAACTCAATTGATTTATCTGTTTCACAGACAATGGTTGCTGCTGAATTAGCCAATCCTAATTGGTCCATTCGTTCAATTTCTTCAACAATGGCTTGCTTGGCATAGGGTGGATCAAGCAAAATTAAATCAAAGACTTCCTCTTCTGTAGCCAGTTTTTTTAGCGCCGCGTTGGCGTCCATTTTTAATAAAACAAATTTTTCTGGTTCTTTTGTCATTTCTATATTTTGTTTAATTACAGTCATTGCTTGATAGTTTCTATCCACACAAACTGCTCGATTCATGCCTCGTGAAACAGCCTCTATGGCCAGACCACCACTTCCAGCGAATAAGTCAAGAACATTCCCACCATCAAAATAGGGTCCAATCATATTATAGATGGCTCCCTTCACTTTATCCGTTGTCGGTCTTGTATTTGTTCCTGGAAGACTCTTTAATTTTCTTCCACCATATGTTCCTGAGATAACGCGCACTCCGAAATCCCCCTTTATTTTTTTACAAAAAAAGCTATCAGCTAAAAAAAGCAGTGTTTTCAGCAAGAACGCATCCTTCCAAAAATTTGTCTGCTAGTTTAAACTGATAACCTATGAACATCCGCGCTTTTTTAAACATTTTCAGCTAAGCGAATCCGAGTATTCTTTTCTTCTACTTCAAATCCATCATCATTTGGCTGAAATGCTCGCTTTGTACCAATCTTTTCAGCAAAATTCATTTCAATATCCGGGCGATACGACTTTTCGATTTTACGAACAAAGTGTAGCCGTTCAATTTTTTCACTATTTTGGTCAAAGTCGGCCTCATTAAGATAAACAAGTGCATACTTCATTCGTTTTGAAATGTATAAGACTGTTCCATATCTACGTAAATTACGCACTTGGCGCAAAGAATACATCCAAACAACTAATCCTCTTCTTGGTACGACTGACAACAAATCTTGATTGTTATTAACTTGCATGACAACTACCTCCACATCCAGAATGGCCAGTAAAAAATGGACTACCAGCATCAACCTTAATATCACTTGATATCGTTTCAGCTAATGATACACAGATTTCATCCAAAATGGTTTGAAGCTGTGTTTCTTGAAAACGAAACTCACTCACCTCATCGTGTAAATCGAGTGCCCTCTTTGCTTGTCGAAGTTCTCTTCTTTTTTGTTTAAAATCAGGCGCATAATTACCATATTGCTCAATTTCTTCAAAAGAGCGCTTCGACTCTAAAAAGGATGCTTGTAACTGGCGTACCTCATCTGATTGCGTTAGCTTTCTTTTTGAAGAAAGATACTCTTGAAAGAACGAACTGTTTATGAGAGTAGTGGTTAGCTGCTCCATTTGGGTTTCAATTTGATAAAACTGTTGGTTATAAATCATGGCTCATTACTTTCCTTACTTGTATTTTGTTTTTCTTTCAATAAGACTAACATATTTTCTTTTGAAAATGCAATGCCCAACGATTCATCTTTTTCTTGCATGTATTTTTGATGTAAAAACGAGTTACTATACCATGAAAGAAGGGTAAATGTCGGATCGTAAACAGGTAATTCCAAATATCCTTGGGTTTGTGATAAGGAATACTTTTGCATCAGCGCCCCCATCTCTTCATCATTCAGAATAAAGTGATCTTTCGTCTGTCCCGTCCGAATACGTTGCAACAATTGGACACGCTGAGTAGTTAAGCTATCTTCTGGATGTGCCAAAAAATCTGCTAACATGTTATTTGTAGTTGCTTGCAATTCTGAATTAGCCATATACGAATGCAGTTGTTCCCGTTTTCTAAGTATCGTCAGTGAGTTACGTGCAAATTGGGCTTTTTTTGTGTTCAAATCTTGCCAGTCTGCTTCTTTTTCTTCCACAAAATTAGGGAGAACTTCCCCAGAGGTTGCATATGGAAGTAACCTTAAAAGTAACTCCTCTGATAAATACATCATACTGTATAATTTGCTCGTATTTTGATCAAAAAATAAGATAACGAATGAACCATTATCAAAACCAATTAATGGGCGATAATTCATGTCTTCTTCAGAAAGTTCAATATTCACCAATTGATTTTCATATTTCATTGTAAAATTGGGATAAATCATTGTTACTTTTGTCAATTGATTCATGGTCATGCCATTTTTGAAAGGTTCAATCTCTTTTTCCTTGGGCTCAATTAATTTGATTCCCACAATTTTTTGATCAATTGTACTAACTTCCATATAGCCACTTTCTTTTGTCACATTGTATAGATGAATATCATACGAGTAGCCAGTAGAAATTGTCTCTACTGGCTCACCATAATTTGCCTGCAATGTGTCAAAATTTTTCCCAATATAATTCGCAAACCCTGAGGATGGGATGGTCTCATAGGTAAGGTTTGTTGACTTGAGATGTTGTTGTGTATTGGTTTGTGGCTGTATAGCAGGAGAGACGAACTGGGATGAATACAATGGGTATACAATTGGTTGACCATATACAAAGACAAAGGCCAAGATTAGCATCCCGATAAATACTAGTTTACGATATTTCATCCCTTCTCCTCCAATGTTATTTTTCTGAGACTTCAATCAATAAGTCACCAGAAGTAATGGCATCACCTGCATCAACGTAAATATGTTCCACCGTTCCATCAAAACGAGCCTCAATCGAAGTTTCCATCTTCATGGCTTCAGTCACAATTAAACTGTCACCTTTTTTCACTCGATCACCTTTTTTTACAAGAACTTGTAAAACTGATCCGGACATAGTTGCTCCAATTTGCTCTTTATTTGTTGGCTCGACTTTTCGACGTTTCTTCGCAGTACTTAAAATTGATGCATCGTGCACTTCAACTTCTCGACGCTGACCATTTAGATTAAAGAAGAGCGTTCGATTGCCTTCAATATCAGGTTCGCCTATCTCATCCAACCGAATAATAAGAACTTTTCCTTTTTCAATTTGAACATTTATGCGCTCGCCTAGTCGCATGCCTTCAAAGAAAGTTGGGGTATCCAACACTTTGATATCCGCAAATTGTTCATATGCTTTACGGTAATCTAAAAATACCTGCGGATACATAATGTAACTTAGGACTTCCTCATTTGCTGGTTCATAGCCAATTTTTTCAGCTAAATCAGCTTTAATTTCTTCAAAATCAACCGATTTCGCTATTAAACCTGGACGTTCTGTTAGCGGTTGACGATTTTTTAAAATAATTTTTTGCAATCTTCTTGGGAATCCACCAACTGGTTGACCCAATTCACCTTGGAAAAATTGAATGACTGATTCAGGGAAGCTCAACTCTTCGCCTTTTTCATAAATATCTTCTTCTGTTAAATTATTTTGAACCATGAAAAGGGCCATATCCCCGACAACTTTTGAAGAAGGCGTAACTTTTACAATATCACCAAACATGAGGTTTACATGGTGATAAACTTCTTTGATTTCATCCCATTTATCGCCTAGTCCAACAGCTTTTGCTTGTTGCTGTAGGTTTGAATATTGTCCTCCTGGCATTTCGTGCATATAAACTTCAGTTTGTGGTGCACTAACCCCATTTTCAAACGCATGGTAATAGGTACGAACATCTTCCCAATAATGATTCACTTGCTGAACATTTTCAATGGTCAATTCAGGAACCCGTTGATCATCCACCAACGCATAATAAAGACTACTCATACTTGGCTGACTGGTGCTGCTGCTCATCGCACTCATTGCAACATCAACAATGTCGACACCTGCATTCACTGCTTCTGAATAGGTCATAATGCCATTTCCGCTTGTATCATGCGTGTGTAAATGAATTGGAATAGACACAGCTTCTTTTAATTCACTTATCAGACGGTATGCTGCTTTTGGTTTTAATAAGCCAGCCATATCTTTAATTGCAATGATATGAGCGCCCAATTTTTCAAGCTCTTTCGCCAACTCTTTATAATAAGCCACACTATATTTCGCCCGCTTAGGATCATTAATATCACCCGTATAACAAATAGTAGCTTCAGCAATTTTACCAGCATCTCTGACGGCTAAAATACTTTGCTCCATTTGTGGTACCCAATTTAGACTGTCAAAAATTCTAAAAATATCAATCCCCTGATTGGCAGATTCTTTAATAAATTCACGAATCACATTATCAGGATAATTACTATAACCCACCGCATTTGAGCCTCGGAATAGCATTTGTAATAGTGTATTAGGCATCGCTTTTCGTATCAAACGAAGTCTTTCCCAAGGATCTTCATTTAAGAAGCGATACGCAACATCAAAGGTTGCTCCGCCCCACATTTCACTAGAAAACAATTGAGGAATTGCCTCTTCTGTTTGTTTTGCTATGCTCACAATATCTCTTGTTCGTACTCTTGTTGCAAGAAGACTTTGGTGAGCATCTCGGAATGTAGTATCTGTCAACAAAACAGACTTTTGTTCTGTTACCCATCGACTAACTGCGTCTGCACCTTCTTGATCCAGCAGATGTTTTGGCGAAATACCCGGCAACGTAGTCAAAATTTTCTGAGGTTGTCTTGGATTTGGATAATACCGTTTTTCTTGTCTTTCAATCCCCGGATACCCATTAATGGTAATTTCACCAATATACTTCATAGTTTTATTGCCACGGTCACGTACTCGAGAAAACAAAAATAGCTCAGGTGTTGTATCAATAAACGTTGTTTTTAGTTCTCCTGATCGAAATGCAGGATGCTTAACAACATTTATCATAAATGGAATGTTGGTTTTCACACCACGAATTCGAAATTCACGTAAGCAACGTTCCATTTTTTGAATAGCAGCATCAAAGGTAAGTGCATGGGTACATACTTTAACCAATAACGAGTCAAAATAGGGTGTCACTATTGCTCCAGCATATGCATTTCCTGTATCTAAACGAACGCCTGAACCACCTGGTGAGCGATACGTATCAATTTTGCCTGTATCAGGTAAAAAGTCATGCAATGGGTCTTCCGTTGTGATACGGCATTGAATAGCTGCTCCTCGATAAGTAATGCCTGCTTGATGAGGGATACCAATTTCTTTATGTAAATCTTTTCCCTGAGCAATTAGAATCTGAGTTGCAACAATATCAACATCGGTAATTAATTCCGTAATTGTATGTTCTACTTGAACACGTGGGTTCACTTCAATAAAGTAAAAGTCGTCCCCCTCGACTAAAAATTCGACTGTGCCTGCATTGATGTAGCCAATATGTTTCATTAGTTGGACAGCGGCAGCACAGATTTTTTCTCTTTGTTGTGGACTCATTGAAACACATGGTGCAACCTCTACAACCTTTTGATGACGTCGTTGAACAGAGCAATCACGCTCAAATAAATGAATCACATTTCCATTTACATCCCCTAAAATTTGAACCTCAATGTGTTTAGGATCCTGGATATATTTTTCAACATAGATTTCATCATTTCCAAAAGCGGCTTTTGCTTCACTCTTTGCTCGTTGGTAGCCTTCTGCTGCTTCCTTATCATTGTGGGCAACGCGCATACCTCGACCACCACCACCTAACGCAGCCTTGATCATAATTGGATAGCCATACTGTGCGCCAAAAGCCTGTACTTCTTCAACCGTTTCGACTGGACCGTCCGTACCTGGAATAGATTGGATGCCTGCGTCAATCGCTGCTTCTTTGGCTTTGATTTTATCTCCGAAAATATCTAAATGGTGGACAGAGGGCCCAATGAAAATAATCCCTTCTTCTTCACACCGTTTGGCAAAAGTTAGATTTTCTGATAGAAAACCATAGCCAGGATGAATTGCCTCTGCGCCAGAATTTTTTGCGATTTGAATAATCCCTTCGATATCTAAATAAGCATCGATTGGTTTTTTGCCCACACCGACAACATATGCTTCATCCGCTTTAAAACGGTGCATTGAAAATTCATCTTCAGTAGCATAAATACCCACCGTTTTAATTCCTAATTCTGAGCACGCTCGAAATACACGTACAGCAATTTCTCCCCGATTTGCCACAAGAACCTTTTTCATGAAAACCTCTCCTTTTTGAATAACCAATTCACTTTTTATAGTTGAAGCTTTTTCTTTTTTTCATCTGCACTGATATTTAATGCAAATGCGACCGCTATAGAAAACATTAACAAACTTGAACCACCTTGACTGATAAATGGAAAGGTAATCCCAGTCAAAGGAATAATTCCGGTAATACCTCCTAAATTGACAAAAATTGAAATGAGAAAAAGAGCCCCAATTCCAATGCACATCAATGAATTAAACGTATCTGTTGATCGTATTCCGATTAAAATAATCCTCGCTACCATATATAATAATAAACCCAAAATGACAAGAGCCATGATCATTCCTAATTCCTCAACAACAATGGCAAAAGCATAGTCGGTTTGAGCTTCACTTAGAAACCCTTTCTTTTGAATACTATTGCCTAATCCTCTGCCAAATAATCCACCATTAAACATAGCATAGTAGCCGTGAATAGCCTGATGACCAGCTCCGTATTCATCCAAAAAAGGATTTTGAAAAATTTTAAAACGTGAAACTACGTGAGCTGGTAATATAGTCCCCCCCAGCGTTGGAACAAGTTTGATTGCAAGCCAAGCTAATATAAAAAGTCCTGTGCCCGTAAAAACAGAATAGAGATAGTTTATTCCACTAGAAAGCAGCAAAATGACAACCACCATTCCTAAAACAATCATATTCCCCCAGTCAGGATAAAAAACCAAAATTAAAATCTGCACAAGAACAGGTGCTACGATAGTAAATAAGGTCCGAATAGGATTCTCTTCAAAATGTAAAATAGCATCTTTCCGCTTGGTAATTCGAATAGCTAGGAACCAGATTACAATAAACTTCAAAAATTCCGCCGGTTGCAAAGTACCAATCCCGGGCAATTGAATCCAGCCATAAGAGCCATTGACTGGTTTAAAGAAAAAAACGACAACCAATACTAACGGCGTGATAACAGCCAAAGCTATATCTCCAAAAATTTTTTTACTTAGAACCTTGGTTTTGATTCGATAAATAACCATCATTAAAATCAAACTGATAAACCAGAAAATTAATTGCAAAATTGCCTGCTTGGCGGGATTTTTATTTTCTTCCAGTAAATTATATGACGTCGTACTATAAACCATCATTAAACCGATGATACACAAGGCAACATAGGGTAGAAAAATATGTAAATCTAACAAATGCCTTTTTTTAATTTTTTTCGGCAAGCCCTAAACCTCCTTGCCCTCATTTATCTTTTGATCTTCGTAAACTTCCGTATATAAATAATTCAGATCACGTTCCAAACCAGTTAAAATTTGATGCCCAATCTCAGCACTAATAATACCAAGTTGAATCGCAAAAGCAACTTGCCGTGACAGACCATACATTTGTGTATCTACGACCTCTTCAAAGGCCTTACACTGCGAAATACACTGGCTATTTTTTTGATTTTTTATCAATAAGCGAATACGATTTGCCTCTTTCATCAATAATGAATTGGCCATTTCTGGAGTTACGGTTTCCATGCAATCTCCTCCTATCTAATTTCAATATTATAGCATATTTTTTAGAAAAGAAAGACTTGTCTTTTCACTTTCCAGTATGTTTCATTGTTTTTTTACGCAAAAAAACCCTATTTCAATGAAATAAGGTTTAAGTAAAACAAGCAAATGGCTTAGGCTTGTTTTTTCTTCTTTTGTGATTTTTCACGTTCATTTTTATTAAGAATTTGTTTTCTCAAACGAATACTTTCTGGAGTTACCTCACAGTATTCATCATCATTTAAAAATTCTAATGATTCTTCCAGAGTCAAAATTCTTGGCTTTTTGATTACTGCTGTTTGATCTTTGGTTGCTGAACGTACATTGGTCATTTGTTTTGCCTTCGTAATATTGACAGTTAAGTCATTATCACGTGAATTTTCACCGACAATCATGCCTTCGTAAACTTCCGTTGTCGGTTCAACAAAAACTGTTCCCCGTTCTTCAATATTCATGATTGAATACGTTGTAGCTTTCCCCGTATCAATTGAAACCAATGCACCATGGTGGCGTCCACCAATTTGGCCATCAATCATTGGTAAGTATTGATCAAAGGTGTGGTGCATAATTCCATAACCACGTGTCATTGATAAGAATTCTGTTGTATAGCCAATTAATCCTCTTGCAGGCGCCAAGAAAATAATTCTAATTTGGCCATTGCCTGTATGAATCATGTCTTGCATTTCTGCTTTACGTGTTCCCAAAGATTCAATAATGGAACCCATATATTCTTCAGGAGTATCAATTTGAACGCGTTCAAATGGTTCACATTTTACACCATCAACTTCACGTTCAATGACTTCAGGACGAGAAACTTGCAATTCGAATCCTTCACGACGCATATTTTCAATCAAAATGGACAAATGCAATTCTCCACGTCCAGAAACAATCCATGAGTCTGGTCCAATTGGATCTACACGTAACGAAACATCTGTTTGCAATTCCGCCATCAAACGTTCTTCAATTTTACGAGCGGTTACCCATTTCCCTTCGCGACCAGCAAATGGTGAATTGTTTACTAAAAAGGTCATTTGCAAGGTTGGTTCATCAATATGAAGGATTGGCAAAGCATCTTGGTGATCAAATGGTGTCACTGTTTCCCCGACAAAAATATCTTCCATCCCAGATACAGCGATCAAATCACCTGCTTTAGCTTCTTGAATTTCTTCTCTTTGTAGTCCAAAGAAACCAAAAATCTTGGTTACGCGGAATCGTTTTACTTCACCATCAAGTTTCATTAATGCTACTTGGTCCCCAACACGAATGGTTCCACGAAAGACACGACCAATTCCAATACGACCAACATAGTCATTATAATCTAGTAAAGAAACTTGAAACTGTAAAGGTTCATCGCTGTTATCAACAGGTGCAGGTATATGCTCAATAATCGTATCAAAAATTGGAGCCATTGTTTTTTCTTGGTCAGCTGGGTTATCAGACAGACTAGATGTTCCATTTAGAGCAGATGCATAAATAACTGGAAAATCTAATTGATCGTCATCCGCACCTAACTCGATGAACAACTCAAGAACTTCATCAACTACATGTTCTGGTCTTGCTGATGGTTTGTCAATTTTATTTACAACAACAATTGGTGTCACGTTTTGTTCCAATGCTTTTTTCAAAACAAAACGCGTTTGAGGCATTGTTCCTTCGTAAGCATCTACTACTAAGACAACCCCATCAACCATTTTCATAATCCGTTCAACTTCGCCACCAAAATCCGCGTGTCCAGGTGTATCCAAGATGTTTATTTTGGTTCCGTTATATTCAACAGCTGTATTTTTTGCCAGAATAGTAATCCCACGTTCTTTTTCAATGGCATTAGAATCCATCGCACGTTCTTGTAATTGGGTTCTTGCGTTTAATGTGTGCGATTGCTTTAATAATTCATCAACTAAAGTTGTTTTTCCATGGTCGACATGGGCAATAATCGCAACATTTCGAATATCATTTCTATACTTCAATGTAATTGCTCCTTTAATTTTGGCTTTGACTCAACGAGTTATTATACCAGAAAAAGAACTTGAAACATAGTAGAAAGTTTTCAATTGTCTTACTTTTTAATCTTTTCGAAGCATTTCCAATATTTCATCATAGGCTTTCGGTGTTCCTGCAACAAAAAATTCACGATCACGGAGGTTAAGCTTCTCCCCTCGAACATTGCTCATCTTTAAGCCAAGTGTCTCTAATAACACGCCACCCGCTGCATAATCCCAAGGTGCTAAATGAGAAAGATAGCCAATACGTTTACCGAGAATTAGGGCAATTAATTCCACGCCAGCGCACCCAGTCATCCGTACGCCCATTGCGAGATTGCCAATTTCTCTAGCATGAACATAATTTGTACCATACATTCCTGCATTGACTCCTAACAATCCTTCTTCTACCGCCTTATTCAAAGGGGGATTCACTCGACAATCATTGTTGTATACCCCAACTGAAGGACCTCCCCATAAAAACATATCTCGCATCACATCGTAAACAAACCCTAATGATGGTTGCCCATTTTCGTAGACCGCTATCATAATACAAAAATTTTCCTGTTCCAAAACAAAATTCATTGTGCCATCAATTGGATCAATAATAAATACTCTTCCCGTCAAATCAGTTAAATGATTTTGATCATTTTCTTCCCCTAAAACTTTGGCGGTCGGATCAAAATTTTTTATTTTTTCAATGAGCAAATTCTGTGTCTCTTTATCAATATTTGTCACCAAATCGGTACGATCTGACTTCGTGCATACCACTAAATTATTATCAGCCAATGCAACCTTGATGTATTTTGCAGCCTCGTACATCCACGACTTCACTTCAGCAATTAAAATTTGCACTTGTTATCACTCCCCATTTTTAGCAATCCTTTTTGTTTTTCTTTTGCTACTTTGATTGTTTTGTATAAAGAGTAGTTGCTACATTCTTCGAACTGTCTACCTAATTTTTTTTCTTCCCCAATCGATGGCACGACTTTCTTAAAAGCATCGTACGTTTCCAAGAGAGAGGATACTTGCACCCCAGTTTCGTATGCTTTTTCTACTTCATTCCACATGGAAATGACTTGCACCATTTCTTCCTTACTCCACTCAAAATTTAAAGGATACTCATAATTCTGTTTCATTTTTAACCTCATGACTTTCTTTTTCTCTAACTATAATTTTTTTTTGAAAAAAAAGCAAAAAAACACTAATCAACTTTTCAGTTGACTAGTGTTTTTAGTAGTAGATTATGCGTGTATTGGTAAACCTAATGCCAATTCAGATGCATCCATAACAATTTCACCTAAAGATGGATGTGGATGAATTGTCAATGCAATATCTTCAGCGTTCATGCCTGATTCAATTGCTAAAGCCAATTCAGACACGATATCAGATGCGCCGATACCAGCAATTTGTGCCCCAATGATAACATTATCTTCAATGGTAGTAACCAAACGAATAAAGCCTTCTGTTTTTCCTAACGAAAGAGCACGACCATTTCCAGCAAATGGGAATTTGAATGCTTTTGCTTCAAGTCCAGCTTCTTTTGCTTCGTTAATTGTCATTCCAACAGATGCTAATTCTGGATCCGTAAAGGCAACGGCAGGCATCGCTTTGTAATCAACAGCAACTTTTTTGCCTGAAATTGCTTCAGCAGCAATTTTTGCTTCGTAACTAGCTTTATGCGCCAATGCAGCCCCAGGTACGATATCGCCAATCGCATAAATATTTTTAACATTTGTGCGACCTTGTTTATCAACGGTAATTAAGCCGCGTTCACCTATTTCAACTCCTGCTTGCTCTAAGCCCATGTCATTTGTATTCGGACGACGACCCACGGTTACCATTACATAATCAGCCGTAACAGATTGTTCTTTGCCATCAACTTCATATTTCACAGTAACACTGTCTCCATTATCAATTGCTTCTTTCGCCATTGCTTTAGTTACGACAGTAATTCCTTTATTTTTAAACTCAGCTTCAACAAGTTTAACCATATCTTTTTCATAAGTAGGTAAAATTTGTGGTGAACCTTCTAAAATAGTTACTTCTGATCCTAAGTTCGCATATGCGCCACCTAATTCAGCACCGATTACTCCGCCACCAATAATGACAAATTTCTTAGGCACTTCTTTTAAGTTCAATCCGCCAGTAGAATCGAGTACACGGCCACCAAATTTGAAGCCTTTGATTTCGATTGGACGAGAACCAGTGGCAATAATCGCATTATTGAAAGAATACGTTTGAGCAGAATCTGGATGCATAACTCTTAAGGTATGATCATCCACAAAGAATGCTTCACCATCAAGTACTTCCACTTTATTCTTTTTCAAAAGCATAGCAATCCCTGAAGTTAATTTGTGAACAACTCCATTGTCTTTCCATTCTTGGGTTTTCGTGAAATCCAAAGAAACATTTTCAGCGGTAACGCCGAATAATGTAGAATCCAATGATTCTTGAAAGTGGTGTCCAGCAGAGATTAACGCTTTCGATGGGATACAACCAACGTTTAAACAAACGCCTCCAATATATTCTCGTTCAACAATTGCTACTTTTTGCCCTAATTGAGCGGCACGGATGGCAGCTACATAGCCACCAGGTCCAGCACCAATCACAACTGTGTCTAATTCAATTGCAAAATCTCCAACTACCATTTGTTTATCATCCTTCCATTAATAACAATTCTGGATCCGCCAACAGACGCTTGATGTTATTCATTGCTTTTTGCGCTGTAGCTCCATCAACAATACGGTGATCAAAGCTTAATGATAATTTCATCATGCGACCAACGACAATTTCTCCTTCAGCATTCACAATTGGTTGTTGCACAATTGTTCCGACACCTAAAATAGCCACTTCAGGGTAGTTAATAACTGGCGTAAACCACATACCACCGACTGAACCAATATTACTAATTGTAATTGATCCATTTCTCATATCTTCAGCTGATAGTTTTCCTTCATGAGCCAATGCAGCTTTGCTATTGATTTCATCAGCAATGGCGAATAAGCCTTTGCGGTCAGCATCTTTTACATTCGGCACATA
Source organism: Enterococcus camelliae (assembly GCF_042685105.1). Classification (NCBI taxonomy): domain Bacteria; kingdom Bacillati; phylum Bacillota; class Bacilli; order Lactobacillales; family Enterococcaceae; genus Enterococcus; species Enterococcus camelliae. The sequence goes on from NZ_JBHUMO010000023.1 coordinate 43,739, forward strand.
TAGACCGTGATCAGTATCTGTTGCAATCCCAATATTATAGTAATGTTTGTAAACTATTTCTTGAGCTGCATCATCAATTGATGCATTCAGAACTGGATATTTCTTCACAGTTGCAGTCAATGCTTTAACGACATATGGTAAGAATGTTAATTTCGTGCCATTTGCTGCAGCAACTTCTTTAAATTTCTTACGTTGATCCCAAAGATTTGAAACTTCAACTTCATCATGTAATGTAACATGTGGAGCTGTATGTTTGCTATTAACCATTGCTTTTGCAATTGCTCGACGAGTTGGCGTCATTTTTTCACGTGTTTCCAATTCGCCTAGATTTGAAGAGAATGGTTTTGCAGGAGCTACTTTTTCAGCGGCTGGTGCTGCTGTAGTTGCTGCTGGTTTTTCCTCAGCTGCCTTCGTTACAGACGCAGTTGCAGTTGTGCCACCTGCAAGATAAGCTTCGATATCAGCTTGTGTTGTACGGCCACCTTTTCCAGTAGCAGGAACTAACGTGATATCTACATCTTTTTCACGTGCGAATTGGCGTACTGAAGGCATAGCCAAAACACGTTTGTTTAGATCTGATGCTTCAACTACTGTCGCACTACCTGAAGGAGTTGCTACAGCAGATGCTGTTGTAGCAGCTGGTGTTGCAGCAGTTGTTGGTGCTGAGTTATGACCAGGCGCATCAATTTCTACCAAAACATCACCTACGTTAGCTACCGTTCCTTCTGGTACGATAATATTTTTTACTGTACCAGTAACTGGTGAAGGGATTTCTTCGACTGATTTATCATTTTGTACTTCTAATAAAGTATCATCTTCATTAATTGTGTCACCTGGTTTTACAAACCATTTCACAATTTCACCTTCTGCGATACCTTCTCCGATATCTGGTAATTTAAATTGGAAGACACCTTCGCTTGCACCTGCTTCTGGTAACGCTGCTGGTGCTGCTGGTGTTTGTTCTTGAGCAGGAGCTGCGCTTGCCGGAGCATCATTTTCATGTCCAGGTGCATCGATTTCTACTAGGACATCGCCAACATTGGCTACCGTTCCTTCTGGTACGATAATATTTTTTACCGTACCAGTAACTGGTGAAGGGATTTCTTCAACTGATTTATCATTTTGTACTTCTAATAAAGTATCATCTTCATTGATTGTATCGCCTGGTTTTACAAACCACTTAACGATTTCACCTTCTGCGATACCTTCTCCGATATCTGGTAATTTGAATTGAAATGCCATTTTTTTTCGTCCTTTCTGACTACGTTAGAAGTTTACGATTTCTTTCACTTTTGCTTCAATATCAGCTGCATTTGGTAACCAAACATTTTCAGCTTGGCCAAATGGAAAGACTGTATCAGGAGCAGCTACGCGACCAATTGGGGCTTCTAAAGAAAGAATTGCTCGTTCAGCAATTTCTGCCGCTACTTGAGCACTAACACCTGCTTGTTTTTGGGCTTCTTGGACTACAACAACTCGACCTGTTTTTTCAACAGAAGCGATAATCGTTGCAATGTCTAAAGGAGCTACCGTACGCAAGTCAATAATTTCCACTTGAATATTTTCTTTTGCTAAATTATCCGCAGCTTTGACTGCTTCACGTACCATTGCACCATACGTAATAATAGACACGTCTTTTCCTTCGCGTGTTACAGCTGCTTTGTCCAATGGAACTTCGTAGGATTCTTCAGGAACTTCTTCACGGAATGAGCGATACAATTTCATATGTTCTAAGAAGACAACGGGATCGTTGCTTCGAATAGATGAAATCAATAACCCTTTTGCATCATAAGGATTTGAAGGGATGACAACCCGAATACCAGGGGATTGTGCGATTAATCCTTCTAAGTTATCTGAGTGTAGTTCCGGTGTATGAACGCCACCACCAAATGGTGAACGAACAACGATTGGCAAGTTACGAGTGCCACCCATCCGGTAACGAGTACGAGCCATTTGAGCAACAACTTCATCCATTGCTTCAAAAACAAATCCGAAAAATTGTAGTTCGGGAACTGGTCGGAAGCCTTCTAAAGCTAAACCAAACGCTAAACCAGCAATACCAGATTCTGCCAAAGGTGTATCAAAAACTCGATCTTCACCAAATTTTTCTTGTAGTCCTTCAGTTGCACGGAATACCCCACCATTTTTACCAACATCTTCACCAAAAACTAGGACGTTTTCATCGTTAGCTAACTCAAGAGCTAGGGCATCTGTGATTGCTTGAATCATTGTTTTTTGTGCCATCTTTATTTCGACTCCTTCGCTTCATAGAACGCAATTTGTTCTTTGATTGATTGTGGTTGAACTTCAAACATATTTTTCAAGAAAGTTGAAACTTTTTGTTTTGGAACTTTATCCGCTTCCGCAATAGCTGCTTTGATTTCTTCTTTTGTTTGTTCAATCACTTGTTCTTCTTTTTCTTGAGACCATAATCCTTTTGCTTCTAAATATTTACGGAAGCGAATTAATGGATCTTTTTGCAACCATTCGTCATCCAATTCTTTTGAACGGTAACGAGTAGGATCATCCCCAGACAATGTATGTGGACCATAACGATACGTTAATGTTTCAATTAAGACCGGTCCATTACCAGCTACTGACCAATCACGTGCTAATTTTGATACTGTATAAACCGCAAGTGCATCCATCCCATCAACTTGAATTCCTGGAATACCGGCAGCAACAGCTTTTTGAGCTAGTGTAGTCGCAGCTGATTGTTTTTCCCGTGGTGTTGAAATAGCAAAACCATTATTTTGGATATAAAACACGCCATTGGCTTTGTAAGCACCTGCAAAGTTAATTGCTTCATAAAAATCACCTTGTGAAGAACCACCATCACCTGTATAAGTAAAGACAACATTTTTCTTGTTGCGTTTCTTTAAGCCCAAAGCAACACCAGCTGCTTGAACGTATTGCGCACCAATAATGATTTGCGGTGGTAGAGCTTTCAATTCTTCAGGATAAAGATTTCCTGCAACATGTCCTCTTGACCATAAAAATGCTTCTTTTAAAGGTAATCCATGACGGACTAATTGTGGTACATCACGATATCCTGGTAAAAGTACATCTTCTTTTTCAAACGCAAAATGACTAGCTAATTGGCTTGCTTCTTGTCCTGCAGTTGGAGCGAAGAAACCAAGACGTCCTTGACGATTCAATGCAGTTGAACGTTCATTAAGTACCCGTGACCAAACCATTTGAGTCATCAACTCAACGAGTTCCTCATCACTTAAATCTGGTACTAAAGCTTCATTTACAACATTTCCATCTTTATCCAAAGCTTGATAAGTTGGAAAATCAGCATTGATATCTTTTAACAAAGCTTCAAAGTCAATTGTTTTTTTCTTTGCCATCTTGTCACACTTTCCTCTCTGAAATCTTTTTTGCGATTCTTTGTCAGCGTGTATAACAGAATCATATCCTGTATTACTATATTTCTGACTCACAGGTATAACCTATCATTTTTAGCAGAGAAAAACAAGCAAAATGTTTTCGCATTCATTATTCTAGAATAATTCTTTTTCCTTAAACCATTGTAAAAATAGTGATAATTTTCACATTTGATAAAATCTTAATAAGACAACGATTTTTGTAATAAGTAACAGTTTTTTTAATTTTTATGTGAGTAATTTCTTTTTTTTACTTTCTTATTTCTGAACAAAAATCAATTTATTTCTTTTTTTCTAACCTAGAAAATACAAAAAGATATTACTATTTTTGTTCTTTTATGATAACATTAGTTATTATAAAACTGTATTTAATACAGATGATAATCTATTATATAACAACCATAGGAGATCTTTTATGAAGAATTTGGCTTCCATCTTCACAAACGCTACTTGTGACTACTTATCCATTCTAAACTACTTTCGATTTGGCCCAACTAGTTGCAAAGGAACCCATCTTGCGACATACCTGGGACTAAGTTATGACGTTTTAAAAAAAAGAATCGGGATGATGAATCAATTGATTGCGACGCCACTCTTTACTATTTCAGAAGGAATTATTTCAATTGACACCACAAGTCTCGAGCCTGTTTTTCAACTATATCAACATGTATTAGAAGAAGTTCCTGAGTTAATCATGCTCGAACAAGTCGTTTTTCAAAAAAATGAAAAATTAGTAGCTATCGCTCTTGATTATCCATTTGCCGTTTCAAGTTTATCAAAAGCGAGACACAATATTCTTGATTTCTTGACAAATCAAAATAGATTGACAAAACCAACAAAAGAGAAATGTGAATCAAACTGGCTGTATTTTTACTTTGTGATTTCGTTGGAAAGAACGCTGATTGAAGTTTATAGAAACAAACTATCGGTATCTTTGCCACTTTCCTTTCCAATTCACTTTAAACTAGCAATTAAAACTTTACTGGAAAATCCCCATTTTTCCTATGGTCAGTCTCTTACCTATTCTTTAAGAAATAAACATAACTACCATTCATTAGAACTTTTGATTGACTTATTAACAGAATTTCCAATTGAACGCACAAATTTTGTTGATTATTTTTTGGTTCATTGTAAGATGAACTTAGCCACTTTCAAGCAATAAAAAAACGTCATAGCGAAAAATCGTGTATTATTGAAGTTCCAACACAATCAATAAGGAGATTT